>BFBT01000002.1:300000-431489 GCA_003112755.1 Lawsonibacter asaccharolyticus
ATCGACCATTCCCATGGCTGTCAGGTTGCTGCCAGAGTAGGGCTTCAAGAAACCAAGCTGGAGCAGGAATTCTAGGTTGTCGGCATACTGCTGAGCTTCCTTATTCTCAGCCTCATTGGCAGTGCCATCAAGCTGACTCTGCACGGCCTTCAATCCAGACCGCAGGAAGAAATCGCGGTCATTCATGTAGTTGTTGGGCGCGTAGGTGACATAGTTGTCTGCATACTGCTGTAAATAGGCAAATCCCCAAGGAGAATCAGTCTCCTCCACCTTGGGCGTCTGCACGATCATTTCACCCTCGCGTGTAGCGGTCAGCTGCACATTATCGCTGCAGGCGCCAGAGACCTTGATGGTTTTCACAGCCTCACGGTGGTCACTGACAGCTGTCGTATTGGACTGCAGAGGAGTCCGGGTCTCCACACACCCATCTTCACCGGCCGGGGTGATCGTATAATGGATATTGCCAGAGAAGGTGGCCGCATGGTTGATTACGGCAATGTTCAGAGGATATAGGGCGGTTCCGTGGTTTGCAAAAACATCCAGGTCACTGCTAAACTCCAGACGAGAGATTTCAATATCCTTTGCGCCTTCTACCTTCATGTCAATGTGCTCATTTGCGAACTCCCGGTTGATGGTGGCCTCATTGTCCTTGTTGGGCTCTTTGGCATTGTCCCAATTCGTGGTATCAGAGAGAATCGCCTTGATATTGGTAGGCAGGGCATATGTGTACTTATACTCCACTGTACCATCTTTGTTGCCGGTCGGGAGAGTGTCAATGTGATCCTGGACAGATTCTTCCAGCGTATTCTGGGATTTGTCAGCCGGCACCGGGAAGGACTTGACCTCATAATGGCTCCAATCCGACCAGTCCGACCACTCGCCTCCATCTTCAGTCTCGATCCAATGCCGGGAAGCCCGGTCAATATCGGCATCGACATCCGTGTAGGTACAGGTGATATACTGGATTTTTTGATGGGGCTCATACTGAAGAACCGAGCCAAAACCATAGTCCCACAGACCAGGTTCTGTACTGCCAGAGCCGCCAGAACCGTCGATAACATTCCGTTCTGTCAACGAATAATAAGGAGCAGTGCCGTCGCCGGGACCATGCTCGGTGGGAGTCTGTGACTTGGCAATCAAGGAAGGTGTCTCGTCATTGATACCGTCAATATCAGCGACATCCAGCTGCGACCGATCTGTAACAATCTTGTCAAAATCCTTCACCAGACTGTCCTCGGGCTTGTCGAAATTATCTTCATACATGGGAGACTTATCACCGGAGGCATAGCCGGTCGGAAGCAGCGAGGTATAGGCAATCATTTCATTGCCTTCTTTATTCTCAACCGTCAGATTCTTACCGAAGACAGGCTTGATGACTTGTTCCGGATAATAAAGCACATTTCCATGCAGAGTTTCGTCCACCATGCGGATAAAATCGTCTGACAGATAGAAATAGTTCTCTCCATCATAGTAGTCACGGAGAGCAGAGAAGTCAGCCGTTTCATCCTCATCCGCAAATTCATACAGCTTGTCGTTGTACTCCTTTGTGAACGACTGGGTGGACAGGTATTTGTAATAGGCGTCTACCACAGCCTGCGGTTCTGTTTGAGCCAGAGCCGTCACAGCCTTCGTGTTTTCGTCGATGAGGGTAGGGTTCATCACTGCTGGGTTAAAGTCGTTCACCTGCCCAGATCCACGCTCACCATAGATAACATCTGCGATAACTACAAGCACAATGACAATGACCAGCAGGATCAAAACAAATGGCCAGGCAACCACGAGGAGTTTGACGATCAAGCTAATCAGAGTCTTAATTACGGTAACAGCCGTTTTGACAGCAGCCTTTACAGCTGCCTTTACGACCTTTGCCGTAGCCTTAGCTACCTTCTTTGCGCCCTTTTTGACTGCCTTGCCAACTTTTTTCCCTACTTTATTGGCAACCTCCTTTGCACCCTTTTCGGCTTTTTCTTTAATTTTACCAGTCACCTGGTCAGACGCCTGTTGGGAAACATCCCCCATATTATTGAGGCCGTTGTCAGCCATAATGGCATTACCTCCTTCTTGAAAAATCTGAGAAAGGACAGCTCTTCCAGTAAGTCTTTTGACTTCGCAATGTGTCCTGCGTGAACGGCCCAGCCCAGTAAAGGACCTGAGCTTGCTAAGGGTTCTACCCCACAATAGAGCTTGCAAAACAACTATGTGGCGAGCAATACAAACTTAGACTCGGGGCACCCACTGCGTACAGCTGCCCAAGAGAGTGGATGTTCATGGTTGATACGATAGCCCCAGGTACTGCAAACATATTCGTAGGTCTCGCGGTGGCAGTTTGATTTGAGAACAGGACAGGGGCTCTGTCACCACGCGCCTTTATAGAGATGATATTATGCAAATCTACCGAAGCCTATTACCCATGAGCATTTCCAACCGCCATACGACTTGATATGCAACCTGGCCGGGAATCTTTTTTTACAAAGAAATATGGCGGAGAAATCTTCTCTTGCCAATAAGCCACCCTACTCTGCATACGGTCCGTGAGACCTGCTAATCCCAACCGTTGTGCAAAACAAAGAGCCGCGCAAATTGTTTGGCACGATCAGGGATACTTCACGGACCATAGGCGACGCATCCACGACAACCAGAGGGGAGACAAAGTCCACGCCGGCCTTTCTTCGATAGAAAAGATTCATATCCTTCTCAGCAAGACAACGAAAAAGAAATCCCCGCCGCCAGGCCAAAGCCCGGAGACGGGGCGTAAAAGATATGTCTTAGGACCCGGATAGCAGAGACGCACGAACGGCGACCAGTGATCCAGTATGAGTGGCCTCATCCAGCTCAGCCATATGCCGGGCCGTTTCCTCATCGTACCCCTGCCCGACAGGCGCCGCCTGATAGGGCACATACTTCAGAAACCGGGCATTCTCCAGGCCCGCCCGAACTTGATCGTCGGTGATGAGCCGGAAATTGGTCTTTTCGGTACGCCGGTAGAACAGCTCAGCTGCCTCCAAGGCATCCTTGTCGTTTTCGACCAGGAGCAGGACCACCGGCTCATCCAGGAAGTATTTGCCCCAGCTCTTGGGTTTGGAGACAAAATGGACGACCTTCTTATCCAACTTATCCCGCCAAGTCACCGGAAGGTCAAAATTGCGGATCGTCTCCAGCAGGAACGAATGGTTCTGGCCGTTGGTATCCTCGATTTCAAAGGCTCCGGAAAAGCGAATCTCCCGGTGCCCGAAAGCCACATCGAAGGCCGGTTTGAAGTAGCGCAGGGACGGACCTTGCACCTTGGCCAGGGACAGAAAAAACTCGACGGTAGTCAGGTACTTCAGCACCAGCTCGGAGCTGCGGTTTGCGTCCGTGGTGAACCAGGAGAGCGAGTCGCTGCTACTGAAATGATTCAGCAGGCACAGGGCGCCAAAGTCCATACAATAGACCAGGAAGGCATCCTCAGCCGGCTCAAACTCAGGTGAGGCCGTCTCCGCCAGATAGAAGCAGTTGACCTGCCGGTTCTCCAGCATCAGGGACAGGTCGTCGTCCAGGGTCGAGGGGTCGATCCCCTTGATCTCCAGCAGTCGGACCAGCTGCTCCCGGGTGGCAAAGACAAACTGAGAAAGTATCTTTAGGACCTCCAGAGTCACCTGTCGGTTCTGCTCCGGCAGCTGCACGAAGCCCTTGATCAGGGTGTATTCGGGCATCGTCTTTGGCTGACTGGACTCATGATGGAACACCTGCTGGTAGAAGGGCGCAATGCGTAGATTCTTGCCGTCAGCGCGTGTCACATAGGGCATTTCACTCATTTTAAGTCACACTCCTTACAAAATGTATATCCAAAATTGGCAACCACCAGAGAAAATCCGGTGCTATGACCTCTATACTATGCAAATCGCCAGTACTCTATTCGCACAAAAAGGGCCTCCCTTTAGGGAGGCCCTGCCGTACTGATGTTAGGACACGCGGATGATCCGGCCGCGGATGCGGGGAGGATCAGTGGGCCGCTTGCCGGGGGTGACACTCTCGATCTTGATGGAGACGCGGGAGTTCTCTTCGATCTCCAGGTCGCGGGGCATAGGGCACAGGGCATCGATACCCAGCTGCAAGTTAACGAATACACCAGTGCTCTGGCCAAAATTGGCGATCCGGACGACATTGCCCAGCACGATCGTGTCAGGCTCAAAATCGAAGGCCAAAGGCTCGGTGCGGTGCTGCTTGTTCACGGCCTCCCAGAAGATATAGCCGTCAGAGGCGGAAATCTCCTTGCAACGGACCTCCAGGCGGTCGCCCATCTTCATGTACTCGCGGATGTCGCTGTGGTCAGTGGTGAAATCACTGTTGCGGATATGGCCGGTCACACCGCCCACCTCCACATAGCCGCCATAACGACTGAAACCAACAATCTCGCCCTCGTAGATGCGGCCAGACTGCAGACCCTGAAGCATGCTGGTCTTCAGCAGCTCCTGCGCCCGCTTCCTGGAGCAGGTCAGCCAGCCCTTGTCCTCGTCGATACCGCAGATCACGAAGGGGATCCGCCGGCCCATCAGGTTCATCAGCCGCAGGTTGGGGTTGTCGCAGTCGGCCTCAGGGGCATAGATCACGCATCTCTCGCCGCCAGCCTTGATGCCCATATCCAGGTTCTTGACCAGCATCAGGATCATGTAGCCCATCCCTTCCTCGGTCCGGGCCAGCCGCTCTACAGTGCCCCAGCAGATCGCCTCATCTGCCATCAGCTTCTCTAAGGCAATGCGGTCAGTATCAAAAATCTTATCCATTCCAAATCACTATTCCTTTCTTCGTTTAATTGTTAGCCTATATGTTTTGTTTGTCGGCCCTGAGGCGCCGCAAGGCAAACACATGCGCCTCATTCATCTGGATGTTATGCACTCCCGTTTATGCTAATTGACAAGGCAGAAAAAATACAGCTTCCGTACAAAATATGTGAATATCCGGCTGTGTTTTTTTGTATAATAGGAACTGACAAATTTGCATAGGAGGAGATCATGGCAATGGAAGCGCAAGGCTACCAGGTGGAATATGAGGGGCGAATGTATTCCTCTCTGCGGGAATTTGCGGAGGAGCTCAATCTCAACTACCCGAAGGTGACAGCCTATTTCAGGAAGGGAAAATCGCTGGAGGAGATCATCGAAAAATGCCAGTTTTCAACGGCCAGCAAAACACCTGGGCCACCCAGAGAGGGGCCGAAACGAAAATTTGTGGAATTCAACGGAGTGCAGTATTCTTCCATCTATGCAGCGGCGGAAGCTCTGGGCATCTCCCCTGCCCGCGTGTATTCGGTGCGGGAGTCTCAACAGTGCAGCGCAGAGGCAGCCATCGAGTATGTGCTGGAAAACTCGACGCCAGCCGGCGGCAGCGACACCCCATCTGCGGCCAAACCATGCGTCATCGAGGGGATCAGCTATCCAAGCCGGGAGGCGGCCCTGGCGGCATTCCGGCTCAAGCGAATAACCGTGTACTCCCGGATGAAGCGGGAGAATATCCCCTTTGAGGAAGCGGTGCTAAGAGGCCGGGATTCGGCCCTATACCGTAAACCGGCTGCCAGCAAACTCCCTCGGCTGGTCCTGATCCCCATGGAAGAAGAGCTCAAAAAGCCGGAGGTGCTGGCCGACCTGTACCGGTCTCTCTCCTACTATAACCGGCGGGTGGAGATCCTGATGGACGAACTGTCGGGTACGCCGGTGCTGTTTGTGGATGGCCTGTCGTACATCTGCTACAACGAGGATGCCAGGGGCATCGAAATGTCCACGGCCTTCGATGAAAAAGCAAAAATGAGTCCTGCGGCTATCAACCTATTTAACGAGAACAATATTGCGGTAAAGCTGTTCTTCAGCCGGACCCGCGGCCGGCTGATGCTCACGGCGTTTCAGTCGGCAAAATCGGATAACCAGAGAATTGAGCCGCTGCTCAATGCATGGTTTTGCTATTCAACTATCCGGGACGAGCGGATGCGGAAATTCAACCCAGAGCAGGTGCTGTCCGTACCAGAGAAGAAACTGCCTGGCCTCCCTGTACAAGGCGACAGCGCCGGCAGTAAAATCCAGGTTCTGCCAGCCGCTTCTATAACAGAGAAGACGGAGGGTGTTTAGCCGACAGGGTC
This sequence comes from Lawsonibacter asaccharolyticus, assembly GCA_003112755.1. Classification (NCBI taxonomy): domain Bacteria; kingdom Bacillati; phylum Bacillota; class Clostridia; order Eubacteriales; family Oscillospiraceae; genus Lawsonibacter; species Lawsonibacter asaccharolyticus. The sequence goes on from BFBT01000002.1 coordinate 306,107, forward strand.
AGATGGGTCTTTATTACCAAAGAAATGTGATGGAAAAATCCTGTTTTGCTGTTTTGACATCCGCTGCATCCGGTTCCCTTGCGGGAACCTGTGTAGGATCCGTGAGATCTGCTTGTGGTAGTCCAAAAAAAATCCCCGCCAGGGAAGAATCTCTGGCGGGGATCGTTCTGTGTCAGGCTGCAGGAGTCGCCGTTCCCTCGGAAGGCGTTGCTTCGTCCTCTGCCGTGGCCTCTACCTCTGTTGGAGTTTCCCATTCTCCCTCTGGCTGCTCAATGATAGGTGGCCGAAACTCAGAGCCCGGACCGATGTAAACGCCTTCCTCGTTATACCAACCAGGGTTTTCTTCCCTGCTTGGCACACCATCGGGCGGGCTGAGATAGCAGACCTCATCCAAATCAGAATGGTAGGGGACATTCGGCTCCAGCTCATTCTTCAGGAATGCCTTGGTCCAGTTGTTGGAGGTCAGGGTCCCACCGATATCCTGCACGGAGTATGGTAGCCAATAGCCGGTAGGTCCCATGACGACCGTAACCCGGACCTGGTGACCAGTCACAACTGCATTGTAGGAACGAACATCGTAGTACTGAGTGTCAGTGGAATCAGAGATTTCAGCCAGCTTTTCCTGCGGCTTGTCGTAGACATATTCACTGAGCTGGATGCTCGACCCGACGGCCGGCGCCGGAAGGATCAGCGAAGACCAATCCAGGAATGCATCGATTTTCATAGTAATGGGGGACCAAAGGATGGCTGCAGCCAGCGTTTCAGGATCGCTGAATACCTGAAATTGTGGGGCGGGGACATCAATGGCCTTATTGACCAAGTTGATGGCAATCTGAGTATCGCTTCTAAGCAGCGGGAATCTGCCGCTCCAGTCGTCTATCGCCTCATCTTCCTCACTCGGAGTCTGATATGTGGACATCTGCTCTCTCAGGTAATTGTCCAGCCCGGAGAAGTCGCCCTCATTCAGATACCTGGTAATATTCTTCTCAAAGGTTGGGATATCATTCTCAGTGACCGGAGGCCTGGCTTCGAATTCTTCCCGAAGCTCTTCTTTTGTGGTAGGATCAATATCCTTGAGTGACCCAGGGTTTTTCAGTCCCAGGAATCCAGAACCTTCATCCTGGCTGGAGTCAGGGAGAATGCTCAGGTCGCCCCTCATCGCAGCCGTCACCGCCCCAGCGATGATACCAACGATCAACAGCACGGCGACAGCAACAATAACGGCGATTTGCTTCTTGAACTTAGCATCGGCAAGGCTGGCCTTGGGCTTGTCTTCTAAGGGCTCCTGCCGGCGGTCGTTTTGAGCGTCAAACATTTCTTAACACCTCTTTGGTGGTCGGCTCAATATCCTTGAGCGAGTTAGGGCTTTTCAGCCCAAGGAACCCAGAATCTTCTTTCTGGCTGGAGCCAGGCAGAATACTCAGGTTGCCTCGCATCACTGCCGTCACTGCCACAACAATAATGCCAATGATCAGCAGCACAGCGACCACGACAACAATGGTAATTTGTTTCTTGAACTTGGCGTCGGCAAGGCTGGCCTTGGGCTTGTCTTCAAAGGGCTCCTGCCGACGGTCATTCTGAGTGTGAACCTCGCCTTCTAAACAGCCTTGCAGCTGCTTAGAAGGAGCTTCTGCCAATCCCGGTAGGGAAAGTAATTCGTCCCAGATACAGCTCTGCAGACAGCAGCGGGGCCCGAAGGCGCCCACCCCTAATAGCAGGCCAAGTGGGCTCGAATGAAGCTATTGACAAACAGGTTGCCCTGTCTGCCATGGCAGGATACGCCTGCCAGGTTCTAACCCCAAGATGGAGGAACTTTTGCCAACGCCAGCCGAAGCCGGTCGTGACGACCCTGGGCCGTCCCACTGGGGACCTGCCAGCAGACTGGCTGACAGGCTTTTATGACCAAGCTCTCACGCGGCGGCTTTCCTGTAGGAATGCTGCGGCTTGAGGGCTTTTAAGTTAGCATAGGTGCGCTGGGTCGTCTTGGGTAGAGTTTCCTCCAGTCCAGGGGTGACCTTGCACCACTCACGCAGGAAGTACCGGGCGCCAATATTATAGCTGGCGCTCAAGTCACAGTTGTACTCCTTCCCATTAAGGAAGGTGCAGCGCTCCTGCCCACAATGGGTCTCAGGGCGGCCCTTGGCCTTCTTACGGTCCTTCGTCTCCATGGCAATCAGCGCAGCCAGCTCGTCATTCGTGAGATTGACACGGCCGCGGAGGATCTCCCCGCTGCCATCGAAGGCCAGCCTGCTGGTGCCCCAGGCACAGACCCGGGAGATCCGAATCAGGTTGCGGTGGGCCTTATGCTCCACCATGTCCTGGATGGCCCGCTTGCGCCACAAATGGAGGCGCTGTGCCTTGCGGCCGCGGATCCTTCCGTGGAAATCGAGGGCCTCGAACACGATGACATTGACGCCGTGCTCCACGGCCATATCCACGATAGCCCGGGCAATGTTGGCCGACAGCTGGTCATTGAGGTTATTGATCTGGTCCCAGGTGCGGCGACCGCCATAGCGGCCATGGTCCCGCTGTTCGCCGCGCTGCTTGTTCAGCAGATGGTTCATCCGGTCTTTCTCTCTGGGGAAGTTTATAAACCTCCGCCCCAGGATAGCGCCATCAGCAGCCATAACAGAACAAACAGCGTCATTGTTGATGCCCAGATCCACAGCAAGGGCAAGCCGCCTGTCCAGCGGCTCGTCGCGCAGGGATAGATCGCGGTACTCCTCATAGGCAAAGCGCAGCCGGAAACTGCAGTCGCGGCGGCCCTTGCGCTTCTTCACCTCCAGGGTAGGCGCAGAGGCCTTGGCGCCGCTCCACCACTTGACCAGATACTTGACATCCCGGGGCCTGCAGTGGATATCCACCCACACCCAGTCGTTTTTAACGGACAGCTTGAGCTGCACGACGGTCGTCTCACCCTGGAGCATGGACTCGCACTCGCTCATGTTGCCGCGGAAGAACACGGGCATAACATTCCGGTCGTAGGCGAGTTTGGGCGGGCGGCCCTGCTTTCCGCCAGCTTCCCAATTGGCAAGATTCTTGCGATAGGAGGACACAGCTCCGAGAGCCATTGTAATGGCCGCCCGGCGAAAGTAGCTAGGGAACTTATAAAACTTCTCATCGAAATTATACTTGGGCTTAGGGAAGCCCTTCGTCTTATGGATCATGTGCTCCAGGGCGTGCTGCCCAAGTTTTCCGCCAGCTGCACAGATAGGAGGCAGAGTGTCCCACTCCTTGTCAACAACATCGATCATAAAAGCTACTGCGGCACGGTAAAGGCTGACAGTCGCCTTGAGCGACTGCCGGTGATCCTGGACATGTACGGCATAGCTGGATGTTACCTTCACGGGGGCACCTCCTTTGCAAATGAATCTGTACATCATTATTATATGCAGGTCGCTCGGATTATATTTTTCATCTTGCCAACCGGGGAATGAGGTGTTTTTCTTACTCCGTCTAAGCCTGATGGCTTAGATGAAGGTTGCGAAAAACGGATCAAAACTCAAATCAAATCATCATCGTCGATCAGCGGGTCGCCAGACAGATCATCGAACCTAAAATCATCCTGAGGAAGCCCCTTGTCCGTCATGGGGCTCCCAAAGAAGCTCTCATCCATGGGGTCTGGATCGTTGTGGCCGTTGTCAAAGATCATATCTTCTGGGAGGTCACTGCCAGGTGGCGGCTTCAAAGCATCTTCTGCAAGCTCCTCCTCACCAAGGCCGAGGTTCGTCCCCGAGGCCGGCCGAGGTACGGGCCGAGACGCGGGCGTCTGAGTGGGAGCGGTGGCAGGATCGAGAAGCGGGTCGCTCTGGGGGCTGCTACCAAACTCAAAATCCTCAAATTTATCCTCCGGCTGCGGCCGGATGCCATGTTCCTTCTGAAATCGGTATTCATGGGGGACGATCTCAGTATCGATCAAATCTTTGAGCATTCGGTCATATTCCTTGGGCAGCCACTGCACCACGCCGACTTTGGCCGGCTGGACCGAGTTGTACTTGATGAGACTGTAGGTCAGCTCGCCAAAGGGCCGCTTCATGATGGCAGTGGGGCTGAAGAGAGCCTCCATCTTCTTCTGCTCACGGATGGACTCGGTGGGATGCCCCAGCCGATCCAGACCGCCCGTGATCAAGTCGAACTTCTTGCGGGATTCGCTCTTGACAACATCGACGGTCTCGTGCTCACCAAACTGATCCGAGTAGTATTTGGCATCCACGAACGATACACCAGGGAAGATGATCAGGTTACGGGCGTTGGTAGAGACCAGTTCCACGAAGTTCTTGCCATCCCGGCCGCCGCCCATAGCGATTTGGGCACGAGCCTGAGTCGCCAGGTGCGAGGCCACGCGGTAAGAACGGCCCTGAGTCAGCATGTCGGAGAAACCAGGCGTCGAATAAGTCTGGAACTCGTCGATGTAGAGGAAGTGCGCCCGGCGGTTATCTTCGTTGCCAGGCCGGCGGAAAACAGCCGACTGAAGCTGCAGGATGATGAAGTAGCCCAGGAACTTACCTAGGTCGCGCATCATACCTTGGGCTGTACAAATACAGATGACGCCGCCCTTCTCCAGGTGCTCGTCAAAGTCAATCTGGTTGCGCTGTCCCTTATCGAAATCAGGATTCAGGATGCCGCGCAGATACCGGTTGGCAATAACCTTGGACACCTGAGCCCGGATACCGGAGGAGTTCTCATACACCTTGGACCGCTCAGCATAGTACTCGTTGATGAACCAGCTGGCAATATCGGCATTTTCCTTCTGCTCAGCATCTGTCTCCCCCTTCAGTTGTCCAAACCTGGTGACCAGCTTACGACCATCCTGGTTAGGATTCTGGAGGACGGTGTTCATATTGATGAAGGTTGCGTATTTGCCATCGACGCCTTCGGATTTGTCTAGGCGTTTCAGGACCTTGAGGGTATAACGGACTAGCTGTTCGGACAGGTCCTTGAAGTACTGAGGAGAGTCAGGGTTCAGCATCAGGAAGGTGGTAACAGCATTCTCGATGACATCGTCCTCATCGCCCACCAGCGGGTTGAAAAAGGGACAATTATCCACGCTGGGGTCGAAATAGATGTAGGGGCGCCCAGCCACCTTGGCCATCATCGCCACCTCACGGGCCAGATCTCCCTTAGGCTCGATGACCGTTACACCGGCCTCAAAATTCTTGATGTCCTGGTCTACCATAGGCAGAATGACCTGAGAGGTTTTACCGCCGCCAGTAGGGCCAAGAATGAGCATGTGCAGGAACCGATCTTTATATGGGAGTATCTCCCGCGGATCCTTGGCACCGGACTCGATCAAATCTTTGTCCTTACACAGGATGATGTCGCCCGGCTTATAGGCTGGATCTTCACCCTTGCCCATTTTGGTACCCACCTCAGCCAGCTTGGTCCACATACCCTTGCCCATATCGCTCATCTGGAAGACGGTGAGGCCGGCTGCGCCGACGGCCATGAAGGCCATGCCCACAAGGGCTGCGCCGCCACCGCCGCCAGCCGCCTTTGCGATCCAGCTGTAAGGCACCAGGACCAGCAAGCAGATGTTAAGGTATAAATTGATCTTGGACCACAGACCAGCCTTGCCGGCCATCTCAGGAGCGCTCTGTCCAGTAAACATATACCAGACCAGGGAGACAAACTCCAAAACCATGGCTGGAAGGAACATGTTCTTGAAGAACAGCAACGACAGCAGGATGCAGAGTATGGAGAGTCCGGCAAGAAACTGTTGGCCGGTGACTGAAAGCTGTGGGCCGGCTTCGGCGAAGAAAGTATTGGCTTTTTCGGCCATGCTTTTGACTTTTTCAATCATGTTATATCTAATCTCCTTTCGTTGGGGATTCTTGTCTTTATAATCATATGCAGGTTGCCCAATATTCATTTGCGGGAATGGGTTTGGGGGGATCCGAGGTCTTTCTTAGCGAAGAAATGTGGCTGGTGGGGCTCTTTTTTTTCCTGATGGCATTGCTGTTTCGGCTCCTTACAGAGCCGATGCCGGGTCCGTGAGGCTTCTCTGTTGTGCGAAACAAACAGATGCGGTCATCGTTGCGCAAAACAAAGAGCCCCGCCGCTGGTGCGGCAGAGCTCTTTTGGACTGCCCGTCAGGGCAGGTCAATATCGACTTTTACAGTCCCCTGAGGGAGCCAAAGGATATTTTTCTCCACATGGAGGCCCTGGACCTTGTTGTGGTCGGCATCGAAGTAGACGGTTCCCTCATCCACGAACTTCTTGGAGACCGTTTCCTTCAGACCGGTGAACAGGCGCTCGTCCTCGGCGGCCTCAAACCGTTTCTGTAGGTATTCCTGCAGGGTGGCACAGACGGCGACTTCCTTTTTGGCCTTTTGGGTCATCCGCAGGTACAACGGATCGGTGAGGTTCAGCACCATATCAAAATGGCGGGGATTGCCATTCCAGTCGACACTGTCCTCGACACAGTGCTCCCGCAGCCGGCCCAGGTACATGTACTCGGTCCCTTTGGGATCCAGGTAGCTGGTGCCCGGAACAAGATCCTCTTGCTTGAGGTACTTGTTTTTCTTGGGCGGCTCGGCTGGCGCCGTGATGTTCCCCTTCTCATCAATGAGATTGGGCGGCGTCTTCCGTCCCACGAAGGAGGCGTCAGGGTTGATCCGCAGGATGCCGATCTCCGGACAGACCTCCCAGTTGAAGGTGTCGTCGTCCAGCCATCTATATGCGGCAATCTGGAGCGATACTTCAGACTGGCTGAAGTAGTCCTCGTTGACCGTATACTTGATGCCGGGGATGTACAGATTTGTGGCGGCAGTCTTATGGAACTTTCCGGCCTTGGTGAGCGGCAGAAGCGGGAACAGTTCGTCCAGTTTCCCGGGTTTCAGCAGCTCCTGCAGGGCCAGCTCCATGCGTAGGATCCGAACCTGGGCCTCCTGGTTGCTGATGTTGGAACCCTCCTCTTTCTCCTGGGGCGGGCCATCGAACATTTCCTTCAGCCATTCGATGGAAGTCTCGGAGATCCCACATCCCGTATGAAGCAGCCTTCTCTCGCTATACGCGATGTACAGCTCCCGGTCCGGGTGCTGTATAACCTGGAATCCTTTCGCCTTCAGTTCGGCGAGTATTTCTTTCGTTGTTGTCATTTTATTTTCCCCCTTAATCGTTGCCTTCTACGACCAGATCATGTCTGACTTGGTATCCACGCAGTCCTGCAGAATAGACTTGAAGTCGGCGAATTTGGCGCAGTCCGGGCGACCGCAGTAGCCGTACAGGATATTATCGTCATAGTCGCCGATGACCTTCAGGATATTCTTGCAGGCGCCGTAACGAATGCGGCCTCCTACATCGGTCTGAAGCAGGAAGTCGACTATCTTGATATCAGGCCGCTTGGTCTTGTCCTCATCAGCGAGCAGTTCCTCGATGCGGGCGTTGATGCGGGCATCGAACTCATCAGCCGTTTCAGCGGTGCGGCCAGGATACCAGCTGCAGACCTCCTCATAGACATCGTGGAACGGGCCGCCCTGCAACTCAGAGACCTTCCGGCGCAGGCGCAGGAATCCGCCGGCCCCCATGTCGATGGTGCGGCCAGTTTTCCGACAGGTAATGCTAACCCCCATGATGTTATTCCTCCTATTTTCTAAGTAATTTTCCTGAATTGGGTGATGTATTGTTTTATGCAGATGGCGTTGATGCTATTCGCTGGTACAATCTCATCATTTCCTTCACGGCGACATCTCAAAGCTGTACTTTTGCACACTAAAGTGGCATTGAGGGGACTTACTTCAACAAGCTAAAACAAGCTCAAAACAACTAACTTTAACCAAGAAAAGCGAGATGTAAAACAAATACTTTAGCAAGTTAAATTAAAAAGAGAGGGTTCCCTAAGGTCGCCCTCGGGCCACCCCCCAGACCCTACCGGGTCAGGGGGATGAACCCTCGGGCTCCCACGCTGTTCGTTTCGCTTTGCTCCACTCTCAGCGTCGCCTGGGAACATCGGTGATTGGAGTGCGGTCTTCTGCAGTGGGCGGGGGCTTCTCCTGATAACCTGTACGCCCCAGTGGATCGAAGGGCTCTCGTGTTCATTGAGGGTGGCTGTCTCACGGACCAAATGCGACGCATCGATGCTTTGGGGAAGAAAGAACACCCCCTGGGCCTTTTCTTCATTAAAAAGACTGGGTGTCCTGTAGTGACGCGATAGCGCAGGAAATAGCAGTGGTCGTGCGGCACAGACGCAACACCCCCTTGCCACGAAAAAGAAGCAAAATACTGCTGCTCTTTCGCTGCAAGGGGGAGTCCGAGACCTCATTTGATCTCGTCAGCGACAAACGACCAACCTGCTCTCCGCATCATTTCTGCTCCATGCGACCATTCCCAAGCAGGCTCCCCCGGCTCATCACCGGCAGAAAACCCTCCTAGCTAATATTTCCTCTGGACAGCTACACCCAGTTCCGGGGGGTTTTCGGTTTGTCTTTCCCATGTATTCCTCCCAGCGAGATTTTCTGCAGCGGCTCCGCCAGACCAGTACTCCATGTACTCCGTCGCCACCTATGTCGGCATGGCACAGAGTTTCCGTATCGCAGCACGAGTACGCCCTTAGCTGCGCCGCCAGCAATGCCGGCGGATTTCGATATACAGCAGATCCGCTTTTGGTAGGGTTGGACCAGGAAATGATGGGTCTGTTTAACCTGGCAAGGGCCTTCGTATTCCCTGCGCTAACTGCGTTGTCGTTAATTGAGACTTTCCAAAAACCTGCTGACCAGACTACAGATCTCCCATCTGCCCACTTCGGCAAATCTGGCGCAGGGCCTAATTCGGCTATCACTAATATTATATGCGGATGTCCGTTTCGATATATTGAAGTTACCGGTTGTCTACAACAGCCAGATATTCTGCACCCAAAATTATTTGCCAAAAACGCCAATATCCCAAAAATGTTGGGCAAAACTGCTCGACATATTTTTTTGTGCAGGCAAATTTGAACTTTTTTGGAAGGGTGTCTATATCGAAGTTTGCATAGCAAATATATGCATGATTTTCTGAAACTATTGTCGCAAAGAAAAGGGCCTTTTTCCGGACAAAAAAGAGCCTCTCTTTGCAGATATTTCAACTTAGCTATTTGTCTTAATATATTGCTACCCTCCACTTTTGCGTATGAAATTGCATTTTTCTGGTGCAATACAGCATACTCTACCAACAAAATTCCCATTGCCCAAAAACCGTCTTTTTTAACGAAGAAATACGACGGATAGGGGCTCTCCTACCAGAATCTCCGCTATCTCGCCTATGGTCCGTGAGACCTGCCTGGAATGGTCCTGAGCAAGTGAGCATATTATTCACCCAGGACCACAATTTGGAGCAAAAACATGAAAGGGGGAATTATTCATATATGGGCATCAAAAAATTAGGAGTCATGTTCCTGGATGGCAAGATTGCCCTGCCCAGTATGCTGGAGCCGATGAAGTTCACCATGAATGAATCGTTGCTTGGGGCGCAGATCGCGGTCTACTATGAGACGCCCTATGGAATCGCCGCTATCGGCGGTCGGCTGCGGGCGTACACGGACTATGAACTGGTACTGGAGAGAGATGATCTGGATTATGACGAATCTATTTATGCAGAGATCGCCAGTATCGACGGCCGCATTGCCTATGTGGATCGGGCCTGCGTGGACAGCGTCCAGCTTGAACCGGAGGTGCCGGCCACATGAAGAAGTTTGAAGTAAGGCGGTTCGGTTCTTTCTGGGCTGGCGACCTCACCAGAACGGATGACCGGCCGGCTCTCTACACGAAGAATAATATTCTCCGCTTCGGAGACAGCACCGTGGACGAGTCAGTCAACATCCCCTGGGTATGGGTGGGCGATAAGTGGATCTCCAAGGCCACCGTCCTCACCAATATCACCTGGAATGAGCTCGATGCCTTTGGATTTACCAGAGGCCGGCCAGTCCGTATCGATGGGGACCTGTACTACTGCCGGTGCCCGCACCTGGATGTCAACCCTGACAGTTGTGAATTCAGGCAAGCAGTCAACGAATCTGGACAGGGCAACGAATTCTGGACTTGGCAGGGCCATTACTTCATGGGCGACCGGACGATCGGCATGGAAGACAACAAAGGCACTGTGCATCCCTGTTACTGGATGGAAGGTATGCACCCATATCTGTCCAGAGCGGAGTACATGGCCTGTTCGGAGCGGAACTGCTTCGTCGGCTTCCGGCCTGTCCTGGAACGGCTGTGTCCAAAGAACCGGGACCTGGTCGGCCGCGATGTCACCGTCTGGACTGACACCTGGAAGTTTGCGGGGCACCTGAGAGAGACCAATCTCTATGATCTGGTTCTGGATGGCTGTCCCGACACTGAGAGGAGCGACAGTTGGAAGGAGTTCGCTGTTGTAGACAACGGCCGGACGATCGTAGATTTGGAGAAAGTCATTTATATGGGCTAAAAAATATGAAAAGGAGAGATTTTTTTCATGAGTAAAGGTTATAAAGATGGCGTCGGGCGCCACCAGAGGGTATTCAACATGATGAGGAAGAAGGTGCCTGATATCGGGTACACGGGCGTCTGCTGGGTGGATGCGTTTACCTGCATGTACCGGCTGTACCTGGACTTCATCGAACATGACCAGGCTGGCATCGGCGACGGCTGGGAACGCGAGATCCGTGAGTATATCCGCCCCGTCTTCCCTGCCTTTGACCTGAACGCTTACATTTATGGTGAGGCTAATTCTGTTGAACGCCAGATGGATGTCCTGCTCAATATCATCGGCGCCGTGTCGGAGGACTATCTCCAAGTACGACTGTCGGTTGTCTGGCAGAATGCCAGCGAGAAGCAGCTCACCATGAAGGCTATGTTCGACGAGGGCTGGAAGGCCGTGACTTTCGGCTCCGACCAGATTATGATGGACTGGTGCCGGAAGAGGTTTGAGGAAGGGTATTGGATGGGCAACCCGGTTCGCGGCATTGGCCCTGACAGCGTGAAGTTCCTGATGGGCGACCTGAAGGCTGAGCTCCGCAGGACGCCGGAGGGCATGGACCTGTACCTCTCCAAAGAGGGTACGCGGGTCCAGTCTCTGCGGCTGATGTCCCGGGAACGAAAGGTGGGCGACTGCCGGTGGACGGAAGTCCGGGCAGTCATCCCACAGTCTTTGCTGGAGGACGGACACGCAATGGTCCATGGGCTGCTTAGCCCGGATGATCTGCCGACTGTGTATATGCGGGAGGATGGCAAGCTGTACTGCCGAGAGTGCCGGTGTACAGTGCCCAATACGGCGAATCATGAGATGCGCCGGGAAGGAGCTTATGCCCACAGCCATGTCTGTGGCATCCGTGCCGAAGGAGAAGTTTACGACGACTGACAAGCAAGAGGACCCTGGGCTGCGATACGCTGCCTGGGGTCCTTCCTTCTTTTTTAACGAAGAAATGTGGCGAGGGTTGGTCCTGTTTGCCAGGGGCTTCTCTGCGGGCTGGCTCCGTTCCAGAGCCCATGCCGGGTCCGTGAGGTTCCATTGTTGGATGCAACGATGGACGGGAGCAACCTCATGGACCCAGCATAGGTTCCCGAGAGGGAACCGGCCCGAATCACTGTCTCTGGCAAAAAAATCTCTCGCCATGTTTCTTCGTTAACAATTGCGCCGTAAATCCCCCGGATTCATCCGTGTGGGACATAAGGCGCTATATGACTTTCTCTGAAAGCCATGAACCTCAGGCAAAGAATGGTGTGCCAAAATATAAATTCGATGAACTGCATATAATAATATAGCAATAGGGTTACGATACAATTTTTTCGTTCTGAAAGGAGGCGGCGACCCATGAAACAGCAGCGGGCGGTGAAAGTGGAACTCTACCCCACTGATGAACAGCGCATTCTGATCCATAAAACATTTGGCTGTGTTCGTGCTGTATGGAACGATATGCTTGGCGACGAGCAGGAGTTCTACGCCGCCGCCGATAAACATTTCATCCCTACCACAGCCAAGTACAAGAAGAAACGCCCATACCTCAGTGAGGTAGACAGTCTGGCCCTCTGTAATGCACAGCTGGCACTGAAGAAGGCGTTCAAGCGGTTCTTTGAGAACCCTGGACATTTTGGGCATCCCAAGTTCAAAACCAAAAAGAAGGCTAAGAAATCGTACACGACAAACTGCCAGTATCATGTTTCCGGCCCCACAGTCTACACGGCAAAGGACGCCATACGGCTGCCAAAGCTGGGTCTGGTGAAGGCTAAGCTGTATCGCAATACCCCTGACAATTGGGTGCTCAAGTCGGCCACCATCAGCGAGACCAAGTCGGGCCGTATCTTTTGCGCTTTGCTCTATGAGTTTGATGTTCCCGCGCCGAAGGAGGTTCTGCCAACCCTGGAGAATTCCATCGGGCTGGACTACTCCTCACCGCTGTTTTATGTGGATCACGAGAACCGGTCCCCGGACAAGCCCCAGTGGTTCCGGGAATCTGAAGCCAAGCTCGCCCATGAGCAGCGGCTGCTGTCCCACATGAAATATGGGTCAAAGAATTACATCCGGCAGCTCCACAAAATCGAGGTGCTTCAGGAGCACATTGCCAACCAGAGAAAGGACTTCGCCCACAAGGAAAGCAGGCGGATAGCCAACGCCTACGGAGCCGTGTGCGTGGAGGACCTGGATCTGCAGGCAATGGCTCAAAGCCTGAATCTGGGCAAGGCGACAAACGACAATGGGTTTGGCATGTTTAGGGAGTTTCTCAAATACAAGCTGGAAGAGCAGGGCAAGCACCTCATCAAGGTGGATAAGTGGTACCCATCCAGCAAGACCTGCCACTACTGCGGCGGCTACTACAAGGATTTGCAGCTTGGCGAGGAGGAGTGGGTCTGCCCCCATTGTGGCAAACACATCCTCCGAAATCAGAATGCCGGCATCAATATCCGGCGGGAGGGCATCCGTCAGTTCTATGCAGAGCGGGCGGTGGAACCTGTGACTTTCTTCGAAAGTCATGTGGCAGCATCATAATCGCAGTCCAAAATATTATCTTTTGCCGGTAGGAGCACCGGCCTATGCCCGCCATTCTAGGCAGCACGGACGGGAACCGTGCCTAACATGACCGTCGAACGGGAAAAGAGAAGGCATACCTTGGCCTATGCCAGGATACGCCTGAAGCCCCCGGCTTTAGCCGTGGGGTAGCTCACTAAAGACTTTCGTAGGTCCTCGTTGTCCAAAACAAGCAACCACGCAAATTGTTGTAGCAAACAGCAAGCCATTCCCACGGAATAGTTTCGCACAAGCCCGCATAAAACATACTTAGAAGTTCAATTTAGGGAAAATATAAAGCAGGAAGGAGAATAATGTACATATGGATATGGGCAAATATCATAGATTCCGCAGAGTTCGCTTCGGTTATCTCCTGGAAAATGGGGTACCTGCCCATGAAGAATGTTCAGTCATGTCCGATGATCCTCAGTTGGAATTGGTGAGTGGCGTAGGCACACGAGACTTGCCGGTGGACTGGGTTCAGGCCTGTGGCATCCTGGTGTCCCGCAATGTCTTCCTGTCTGGGATTACCTGGGAGGCTCTGCGTAAGCAGGGGCTTGTCTATGGACGGAAGGTAACACTCCATGGCCAGAGCTACCTCCTCCGCTGCCCCAAGGTCGCCAATCACAGCGAATGGGAGCAGTTTGTGACTGCTACCAGCGACAATATTGAATGGAAGGGAGAGTCCAGTTTCTTCGGCCAGGAGTTCATCCCTGGTGACGGTGTGTTTCAACCGGACCGCTGCTCGGTCGTCACCCATGGGGGGAGGATCGTCAATGCCCGGGAGGTCGACAAAGCCGACTCCAACATTGGGTTCCGGATGGTTCTGGAGCCAATCGAACCAGAACCGGTTTTGACTCGGGGTGACATCGCCCGACGCATCTCCGCTTACTGCGGCGAGTTCCGCCTGGATGGTTCGCTGGTCGACTTTTCCGACTATGACCTGGTTATCCACCTGTGGAAGAACAGGCTCATGCCATCCGACTTTGGCCCTGGCGTTGTCCAGGATGGCGAGGTCTGCTGCATAGACCGCCAGCTTATCCAGCATCTGTTGCTGAGCCCGGCCTGAGCACTCAAAAAGCCCCCTTCGGGGGCTTTTTCTATGCTCTGAAAACCTCTGTGAAAAAATATATTCAAAGCAAACTGCATATAATATAAATGGAAAAGTTGCGCATCTGGCACCCTTTGCGTATAATGAAGTTTCGAAAGAGAAAGGAGCTGCTTTTCATATATGACTAAGAAGAAAGGCTACGGCAATGACTCAATCACTGCTCTCAAGGGCGCCGACCGGGTCCGGAAAAAACCAAGTGTTATTTTTGGTTCTGACGGGCTGGAGGGTTGCGAGCATGCCGTATTTGAGATTTTGTCCAATGCTATTGACGAGGCCCGTGCTGGCTACGGCAGCCTTATCACCATCACCCGTTATCTGGATGGATCCATCCAGGTGGACGACCAGGGCCGCGGCTGCCCAGTAGATTGGAATGAGACAGAGCAGCGGTACAACTGGGAGTTGGTCTTTTGTGAACTCTATGCCGGCGGCAAATATGGCCGGGACGGTGACTATAAATATGCCCTGGGACTTAATGGACTTGGCTCCTGTGCTACCCAGTATGCCAGCGAATTTATGGATGTGGTCGTCATCCGCGATGGCAAGCGATATAACCTGCATTTCGAGAAGGGCGAGAATGTTGGTGGCCTGCATGAAGAAGCGGCCCCCAAAAGCGCGCATACCGGCACCTCCATACGCTGGAAACCTGATCGGGAGGTGTTCATGGACACTGATATCCCGGCTGAGTATTTTGCTGATACCGTCAAGCGCCAGGCGGTGGTCAACGCCGGTATTACTTTCCTCTTTCGGAATGAAACGGAGCCTGGCCGCTTTGAGGAGGTTCGGTTCCTCTATGAGCATGGACTGACCGACTATGTGACCGAGCTGGCCGGCGAAGGTACCCTGACAGTTCCTGTATTCTTCCAGTCGCCGGAGCGGTCAGGCCGGGACAGGGCTGATATGGACGACTATAAGGTCAAGCTGTCAGTGGCCTTCTGCTTCTCCAACCGGGTGCAGGTCATCGAGCACTATCACAACTCCTCATGGCTGGAATATGGCGGGTCTCCTGACCGAGCTGTGCGCTCCGGCTTTGTCTCGGCCCTGGACGCCTATCTGAAATCCCAGGGCAAGTACAATAAGGGAGAGAGTAAGATCGCCTTCCAGGACATCCAAGACTCGCTGGTGCTGGTGACCAATGATTTCTCCACGGAGACCTCCTATGAGAACCAGACCAAGAAGGCCATCAACAATAAGTTTGTCCAGGAGGCTATGACCGATTTCCTGAAGGAGCAGCTAGAGATCTATTTTATTGAAAATCCCCTGGATGCCCAAAAAATCGCTGAGCAGGTTCTCATCAACAAGCGGGCACGGGAGAATGCTGAGAAGACGCGACTGAACATTAAGAAGAAACTGACCGGCTCCATGGATATCTCAAACCGGGTACAGAAGTTTGTAGACTGCCGGACCCGGGACGCCAGCCGCCGGGAGCTCTACATCGTGGAGGGCGACTCGGCTCTGGGCAGCGTCAAGCTGGCCCGGGACAGTGAATTCCAGGCTATTATGCCAGTGAGGGGCAAGATACTCAACTGTTTGAAGTCCGACTATGCCAAGATCTTCAAAAGCGAGGTCATTACAGACCTGCTCCGCGTCCTGGGCTGTGGTGTGGAGGTCAAGGATCGGCATGCCAAGGAGATGGCCGGGTTCGACCTCTCGGCTTTACGATGGAACAAAGTAATCATCTGTACGGACGCCGATGTGGATGGGTTCCAGATCCGCACCCTCATCCTCACGATGCTCTACCGGCTCACCCCCACCCTCATCCAGGAGGGCTATGTCTATATCGCCGAGTCGCCCCTGTTTGAGATCATCTGCAAGGGTGACACCTGGTTTGCCTACTCTAACGCCGAGAAGGACTCGGTGGTTGCCAAGCTGAAGGGAAAGAATTGCGATATCCAACGATCCAAGGGCCTGGGTGAGAATGACCCAGATATGATGTGGCTGACGACCATGAACCCGGACACCCGCCGCCTCATCAAGGTTATGCCCGAGGATGTGGAGCAGACTGCCACTATGTTTGACCTGCTTCTGGGCGACGACCTGCAAGGCCGTAAGAATTATATTGCCAGCGATGGGCACCTGTTCCTTGATTTGGCAGATATCTCTTAAAAGGAGGGCTGTATAATGGCACCCAGAAAGAAAAAACAGGCAGCTGAAGCGGCCCGTGTAAGCGCTGCTGACCTGCATGTAAAGGGCTTGAAGTCAGAAGTGCAGGAGCAGCCGATCACCGACACCCTGAAATACAACTACATGCCCTACGCCATGAGCGTCATCGTTTCCCGGGCCATTCCTGAAATCGACGGATTCAAGCCCAGCCACCGGAAGCTGCTGTACACCATGTACCAGATGCACCTGCTTGGCGGGGCCCGGACCAAGAGTGCCAATATTGTGGGCGCCACCATGAAACTGAACCCACATGGCGACGCGGCCATCTACGATACGATGGTCCGTCTGTCCAAGGGCTATGGTGCCCTGCTCCATCCGTTTGTGGACTCCAAGGGTAACTTTGGTAAGGTCTACTCCCGGGATATGGCCTGGGCCGCCAGCCGGTACACGGAGGCTCGGCTGGATGGTATCTGCGTCGAGATGTTCCGGGATATCGACCAGAATACAGTGGATTTTGTTGACAACTACGATGGAAAGCTGAAGGAGCCCTCCCTCCTTCCCACCACCTTCCCCAACATCTTGGTATCCGCCAACAAAGGCATCGCTGTGGGCATGGCCAGTGATATCTGCGGATTTAACTTGGGCGAGGTCTGCGATACGACCATCGCCCTCATGGAAAATCCCAACCATGATATCCTCTCCACTCTGCTGGCTCCTGACCTGCCCACCGGCGGCGAACTCCTCTATGATGAGAAGATACTGCGGAGCATCTATGAGACAGGCCGCGGGACCTTCAAGGTACGGGCCAAATGGCGGTATATTCCAAAGCAGAATGTCATTGAGATCTATGAGATCCCCTATTCGACGACTACCGAGGCCATCGTGGACAAGGTCGTTGAGCTGGTGAAGCTGGGCAAGCTGAAGGAAATCAGTGACATCCGCGATGAGACAGACTTGTCTGGCCTGAAGCTGGCCATCGACCTGAAGCGTGGCAATGCCCCTGAGAAGACCATGCAGAAGCTGTTCAGGCTGACTCCTCTGTTGGATAGCCAGTCCTGCAACTTCAATGTTTTGATCAACGGCCAGCCCCGGGTTATGGGTGTGCGAGAGCTGCTGAACGAGTGGGTAACCTGGCGCATGGAATGCGTGCGGCGACGGCTCAACTGGTCTATCGCCCGCAAGTCCGAGAAGTTACATCTGCTGCAGGGTCTGGAGAAGATTCTGCTGAATATCAATAAGGCCATCAAGATCATCCGGGAGACGGAGAAGGATGCCGATGTGGTGCCCAACCTGATGGCTGGGTTTAAGATCGACGAGGTGCAGGCTGAGTTTGTGGCTAATCTGCGGCTACGGGATATCAACAAGGAGCATATCCTCAAGCGTACCAAAGAGATTGCCACTCTGGAGAAGGAGATCCACAGCCTGGAAACGACCGTAAAGTCGCCCAAGCGCATCCAGAACTTGATTGCCAAGGAGCTGCGGGAGGTCAAAGAAAAGTATGGGACGCCCCGCCGGACTGAGATCGTCAAAGACCACCAGGATGAGGCTGTGGACGATGTAGACAACGGCGCCCCCAGCTACCAGGTCCACCTGTTTCTCTCCCAGGGGGGCTACCTGAAGAAGATCACGCCCCAGTCGCTGCGCATGGCCAGCGAGCAGAAGTACAAGGACGGCGACGGGCCGGGCCAGCAGTGGGAGGCCGATAACCAGGATGAGCTGATGGTCTTTACAGACAAGCAGCAGTGCTACAAGACCTTTCTCAGCGAGTTCGACGACTCCAAGGCCAGCATTCTGGGCGACTATCTGCCCACCAAGTTGGGCATGGACGCTGATGAAAAAGTCCTGTGGGCCTGCCTGCCCGGCGACTATTCTGGTGATCTGGTATTCTTCTTCGAGAATGGCAAGGCTGCCCGGGTGGCTTTGTCGGCGTACCAGACGCAGACCAGGCGCAAGAAACTCATCGGAGCCTTCTCCGACAAATCGCCGGTGGTCAAGGTCCTGTGGCTGAAGGAGGATCAGGATCTGGCCGTGGGCGCCGACTCTGGTAAGACAGTCTTGTTCGATTCCTCCCTGCTGGCAGCAAAGAGTACCAGGGCCGCCCAGGGCGTAGGGGTACTCACGCTGAAGAAGGGGCAGAAGCTGGCCTGGGCTGCGATGGTAGGCGAGACGCATATCAAGCGCATCGCCCGGTATCGGGTGCGGAACATCCCGGCCGCGGGGGTCAACCTCATTGGCGTGGATACGGCGACAGATCAATAGCTCCAGAAGGGCCGTCCGCATGGGCGGCCCTTTTCCTGCCCGGCAGCTCCGAATAGCCTCCGGGCAACGCGCATAGTATTCGAACAGCAAGTACAATTTTTGGAAGGAAAATCAGAAGGAGATGACAAGCATATGGCAGATATAAGGCTGCTGGGAAGCATATATGTGCGCAACAAGCCGGTCCAGGTGGGAAAGAATGTCAGCCGGTATAAGGCCGATGCGCCGATTATCATTGGCGACACGGCATGCGGCCTGGAGTGCCGATGGATTATGGCAAATGGCCTATTCGTTGCCGACCAGCCCTTTCTCGTTGGGATGACCTTCCGCCACATGAGGGACCGAAATTTCCACATGGGGGTCGAGATGCGGATCGATGGTTCCTTGTACCGCTGCCGGCTGATGAAGACGGATCCGGATGAGGATGGCCAGCCAAGCGAATGGGACCAGCTGAAGGGCCAGCTGCTCCCGGTATGGGGCAAAATCACCTCGGTGGTTGCTATGCGGGAGGGTGTTGTTTCAATCCGCGACGGAGAGGCCAGGCCTATTGTTTATACCTACGCGCCATGTAGTTGGTTCCCGGTACTCGAACCATTGTCCACTGTAGTCCTGTCGGAGGAGGCCATTGGGAAGAGCCTGATAGTCTCTGTGGGCGAATGCGTCGTCAGCGGAATGTTGGAGAGTATCACCGATTACGATATTGTGATGTCCAAGGTCATTGCCAGCAAGGTTGCTCCTGAGCATATGCTGCGGATCGGCAATGGAAAAATGGTCATCACGCGGGATGCCGTATGGGCCATTAGAGAGGCATAGCCCATGCAGCGTGAAATGGGAGCCCTGGCACAATGCCAGGGCTCTCATTCTTTTGTGCCATCGGAGGGTCTTTTTTAACGAAGAAATGTGGCGGAGGAATTTTGTTTTGCCCGAGGTTCTCGCCGGAGTAGGTCCCCTCCGGGGCACTGTATTGGGTCCGTGAGATTTTGCCACCGGATACCTGTCCATTGTTGCGTACAACAACGGAACCTCATGGACCCGGCATAGGCTCAGGAACGGAGCCGGCTCGCAGCAACAGCATCTAGCAAGCAAGACAACCTCAGCAGTTTTCTTCGTTAAAAAAGAATTGGCAAACCCAAAACAACAAAAAAAGACGGCAGGGAGAATTTCTCTCCCCGCCGTCCGGCGCGATATGATATCAGGTTTCTTCGCCCTCATCCAGCTCCTGGAAGATAGCTTCGTCCTTCTTGGGCAACTTCTTGGGCTCCTTAGGGTTTTTGTCGGAGGAGGCATCCACCACGATGGTTGGCCCATCCCCGGCCGCCAGCTTGCCGCCCAGCATACCGGCGATCAGGGCCTTGAGGTCGATGCCCATACCCTGGGCCACGCCTTCGGTCACCTGGGTGGTGCCGGTGATGATGTCCTGGATCAGCTTGGCGCTGTTGCCCTCGCCGTACATGGTGATCTTGTCCACCTTGGACAGAGGCTCAGCCACATTCCGGGCGATGTCAGGCAGGGCCTGCATGATCATCTCGATGACAGCGGCCTCGCCGTACTTTTTCATGGCCTCAGCCTTCTTGTCGATACCTTCGGCTTCAGCCAGAGCCTTGGCCTGGATAGCCTCAGCCTCGGCCTTACCGACAGCGGCAATACCAGCGGCCTCCTGCTCCTTGGCGTACTTGGCGGCTTCTGCCTGGGCCTTGACGGCCTCAGCTTCCTTCTGCTGCTCGAACAGCGTGGCCTCGGCATCCCTCTGACGGACGAACAGCTCAGCCTCAGCTTCCTTCTCCTGACGGTACTTCTCTGCGTCTGCCTTGGCGCGGATGTCAGCGTCCAGGGTCTGCTTGGCGACCTCGACCTCCTTCTGCTTCAGCTCAGCCTCACGCTCAGTCTTGGCGATCTGGGCGTTAACAGTAGCCGTCTCAATGGAGCGCTGCTGCTCCTGTTCCTCGATTTTGTATGCAGCGTCAGCTTGGGCCCGCTTCATATCGGCTGCGACCTTCAGCTCTGCCTTCTTGACTTCCAGCTCCGTATTCTTCTGGGCAATCTCAGTCTCGGCCTGGACACGAGCGTCGTTGGCTTCCCGGTCTGCCTGCGCCTGGGCGATGGCCACATCGCGGTCAGCTTGGGCCTTGGCGATGGAGGCGTCCTTCTTGATCTTGGCCGTATTGTCGGCGCCCAGATCCTTGATGAGGCCATTCTCATCAGTGACATTCTGGATGTTGCAGGAGACGATCTCAATGCCCAGCTTGGCCAGATCCTTGGACGCCTTATTCATGACCTCATCGGAGAAGGAGTCACGGTCCGTGTTGATGTCCTTGAGGGACAGGGTTCCCACGATCTCACGCATGTTGCCCTGAAGGGAATCCATGAGATCCATGGAAATCTGGTCAGCAGACTTATTGAGAAAGTTCTTTGCGGCCAGAGCAATGCCCTCAGGGGTGGGCATGATACGGATCTTGGCCACTGCGTCCACGCTCACATTGATAAAATCGTTGGTCGGCACAGGGCGGTCAGTCTTGATGTCTACGCTCATCTGACCCAGGTACAGCCGGTCCATGCGCTCCAAGAAGGGGATGCGGAATCCGGCTCGGCCGATGAGCACGCGGGGCTGCTTCTTCACGCCGGAGATAAGAAAGGCATGGTCGGGCGGCGCCTTTACATAGCTGAGGAGGAAGAGCACGATGACGAGGATGGCGGCTGCGATACCGCCGATGAGGGGGATTGGCATTGAACAACACTCCTTTTTTTGTTTTCCAACCGCCCTTGCGGAAGATCTTGTAACTGTGCAAGATTTGATAATTTCCCATGTTCAGAATATACCGGATATGCCAGTATCGCGCTGATGACACTGGGCATTCCTAACATGTGGCTTTACATTCTTCTTCCGGACGGTGGGATTCTATTTATATTATATGCACTCCGTACTTTTTATATTTTTGACAAAATAGCTGGAGCTCCCGCAATTGGGAACTCCAGCTTTGGCAATTAGTCCTGTTTTTTCCGCAGACAAAAATCCTTCACGAAGGTCATTGCCACTACCAATCCGGCACAGGCGACAAACACATCCCTCACGATGATCATGCCGGTGGACAGGCTGTCGTACCAATATAGGCCCTGCAGTCGGGCGATCAGGTAGGTAACCGGGAGGATCACTGCTATGAGATAGGCAATGACAGCCAGACCCTTCCCCGCCTCCTTAGCACCCATTCCAAGCCCAATCAGGTCGGACAAGAGGTCAACTACACAGATAGCAAAGGCCATGCCGGCCGATACCACCAGAATCCTGGGTGTACCAACGGCGTACTCTGGGAACGACAGCACAGTAGCAGCCATGCAGAGCAGATAGCCCAGATACAAGAAGATCAGGTACACCTTGTCTGCCGTTCGCAGAGGGGTGCCCTCATAGGGCTTACTGGTGATGCCCTTCTTTGCCGCGAAGAGAACTAAGATTCCGAAAATTTCCATAATTTTTGCCTCCTATTTTTGATTTTAGATCCGGAATTGGTTGCTAAAATCTATAATATGCAAGCCTGCACACTTTCATTTTAGGCAAAAAAGAACCGGAGCCCCATAAAGAGGCTCCGGTTTGGATATCAGGCAGGTTGTGCAAGGCAAATATCCTCGCCATCTCGCCGGAACATCCGCGGATGGAGCTGTAGCTCCTGCCGCAACTTTTCCGCTAGGTGGTTATTGGACTGAGCTTTGGGGTGCTTCTCCATTTCTCCTTCCAGCGCGGAAACGGTCATTCGCCCGCCGTTGGCTTCCAGGATCATGGATAGAACAGCCGCCCAAGTCATCTTTTCACTGGTCCGGACATCCCGCTGCATGAACTTGACATGTTGCACGGGGATGATGTACGGGTCCTTCTTCTTCAGAATGACCAGATACTCATGCTCCAGGGGGATGAATTTGCCGCCGTACTGGATGGTATCGGTCAGACAGTTATGCTGTTGCTTGATGATCACCTGCTCCAGCTCGCCGAACAGGTCCATATTCTTGAACATGGAGTAATACTGGCCCCGGTAGCGGGAGTCACCCATCAGGATAGCCAGCCGGCCGCCCTTGCGGAGCAGCTTGTACAGGTTGGCATTGCAGGTATCGAACCATTGCTTGAACGCCGCCTGGTCGCCGATCCGGCTGCCGTCATGGGGGTTGATCTCATCGCCCCACATGCCCTTGCCGTCGGCGCCCTTGCCGGAGTACACCGGCATCGAGGAGCCGGGGAATACAAAATAGGGCGGGTGGAAGAAGATGAAATCCAGCAGCGGAAAGTCCAGGTCGGGTCCGCTGATGTCCACTCCCCCATACTTGGGATTCAGGTCAGAAAAGACCGTGTTGGCGCTGGTATAACCCAAGTCCTGCGCCACCTCAATGGAGGTGCCGGAGCCTACAGCCAGATCCCCGAAAGTATCAGGCTTGTAGTGCTGGAGCAGGTCCCGGATCAGCAGGCCGGAGCAGTTTCCCCGCCAGGAGTTACTGCCATACTTGCCGCGGGCAAAGTAGGAAGCGATGGAGGTCAGCCCCTTGAGAGGCTGCATCCGGAAGCTGAGCTGATTCAGATCCCCGACCAGCTTGCGCCCGTCCTCGTACTCCAGCAGGACCTCCCGGCCTTTACGGCCCCGGTCTTTGACCTCGATATTTACAACCTTCCCCTCGCAGAGATAGGGCCTCAGCTTGGTCAGATCAGTCGCATTTAACATTGTTCTGTTCCCCCTTCTGATTTTTGGTCTCCACAACAGGTTCGTCCGGCTCATCCTCGGCCGGAGGCTTATTGTCGCCCCAGCGGGACCGGTCGAAGCCCTTGATTTTTACCCACCCGGAACTGTCCAGGAACCAGGCAGTGCGCTTGTGGCCCTGTCTGAGGACGATCACATCGCCCAGCATCACATTCTGCTGATACCGGGCATACTGAGCTGCCGTCTCAACCTTTGCGTTGGGACGGAGCGGGCCGCCCCAGGTGGGGTGGTACATTCGGTCATCCACAGCCAACCCCCACTTCTTGAGGGTCGATAGAGACACCTTGTACTGGTCGGATGCCGGAGTGTAGATGATGTAGCAGTCTCCGTAGTAGCGATCATTCAGCCACCGGTAAAAGGCCGGATAGAAGGACGCTGGGCGCTCATCCCTCTGTTTTAGCCGTTCATGGAAGGCCGACTGGTGGATATCGATCCACCGCATGTAGTCAACCGTGCTCCAGTAGTGTCCGGCATGCAGGTCCATCAGCTTGAAGTAACTGCGGATACCAGGGATGTAGCCGCCATCATGGTTGTCAAGTCGGGCGGCCGTGATGAGAGAGAGTGCTTTCATAATATTCACTCTCCCTTCCCATAATCGCCGATCTTAATCTGTCCCACGCAAACGGCAGATGCTTCCAGCGGCTCCTCATCGGGCGGCGTGTACTCATCCAAAACCTGCTGCATAGCCGCAAAGGCCGTCTGAGCGATCTTGTTTGCCAGCTGCTGGTCAGGAAGGTTCATGACCTCGGCACCCTCATTCTCCACCAGGGAGTCCAGGGCAAATACAGCCTCGTCCAGTGTAAGAGGGGCTGTCTGCAGGTGCAGAACAGATAGCGTCCGGACCACCAGGGCCTCAGGGTTGTTGCAGCGGGCATTCTTGACCCGGATGGCCATGGCCAGCTGGGCCCGATCCTGGGCAGAGGGAACCAGCCTCTCAAGGATTGACAGCTTTCGCTTCAGATTTTCCGCCGCCTCATGATAAGGGGTGAAAGTCCCGGGCTTATTTTTCTCAATGTATTTCTCCATAAAAAGTTACCTCCTAATATGTGTATGCCTCCAATGATTGGGGTCTACACCAATCCTATGCAAATCGGGGCCACTTCATTCCAGAGCAGGCTTCCCATGCGGGTGTGGCCTGCGAAAGGAGATTTGCCTGCCAGAGAAAGGGCTTCTTTTTTAACAAAGAAATCATGTGGGGTGATTTTTGTTTACTGAGGAGGCTGAGATGCGTCGCACATGGCCCGTGAAAACGGCACTATTGCAACAGTTGTAAAGAAATAACACCTGTCACCATCCGCGGTATGCGACAATGGATTTTGCCGTGGCTGCATACAACTGTTTAGGTGGCTAAACCCAGGCTAAGGCCGACAAGTATTTTAACTTTCATGTATCCGGTATCTCACGGACCACAGGCGAAGAATCAGGGCCAGGGTGCAGGGAGGAGATCCTTCACTGCTTTTCTTCGGTAGAAAAAATTCGGCGGTCCTTTTAGCGTTTGAAAGGAGACTTAAAAAGCCTTGATTTCCATACCCAAAATATAAAACAGTCGTTTTGCATAAAATATGCATAGAGAACAAGGCCACGAGAAAGGAGGGCTGGGCGGACTCCCCAGGGAGGCAGTACGCCCGCGCAAGGTCATGGAGAAGGATATTGATTATGTTAGGCTTGGCAAATTTCTTGGCTATGCGGGCCGGATGTGGCAGGAGTGACTTTTGATGACCACGGCTGGGCGGATGTAGATGCCCCTCTTGCTGGAACCCGCAAAAGGTATCCAATTACCAGGGGGGTGTCCTGGAGGAGATCGTCCATACCGACGCAAAGCAGCGGTACGCCTTCAGTCCGGACAGAAAGAAGATCCGTGCCAACCAGGGACACTCGTTCCCGGTGTAGATAGACTTTAGAGAGGCTGAGCCGCTGGAGGTACTGGATCATGGCACAGCTAAAAAGTCGATGGGAGCGATTGCTGAGCGTGGACTACTGCCTATGAGTCGCCAGCATGTCCACCTCTCTTTTAACATCAAAAATATGTTCTGACTTTCCAAAAAAAAGCCTTTGGATGATAAAAGCCATGCCGGTTAAGTACCTGCAAACGATGCTCCTCTGGTAAAGAGGGTTCATGTGATATAAGGAGGCATTAGAAAATTATGTTTGATTTTAATATGATTCTCACTGCTCTGATTGAATTGGGACGCAAGACAGGGCAGCTAACTGATACTGAGGTCCTGCAGTCTCTGGATTGCCTGGAGGCTGCAGACTTGACCAAAGCCCAGGCGGCCTTGGCTGCGGCCGGTATTAAGATCGTCCCCGGTGAGCCCGAGTTCATCGATGATGTCATCTCTGGCACAGGCGACCCTGAGGAGGATTGGGGCGGCGGCGCCCTGGATTCCTTCTCCATGTACATGCGTGAGATTGGTCAGTACCCGCTGCTCAGTGAGGAAGAAGAGCGCGAGCTCTGCATTCAGCTCCGGGATGGCCGGGCTGCCGCAAAGCGGCTGAAGAACGAGGCTGCAACCCTGTCTGAGGTCGAGAAGGTAGAGCTGAAGGCCCTGTCCAAGGCCGCTGATAAGGCCAAGGATAAGCTGGTTGAGCACAACCTGCGGCTGGTGGTCTCCTTTGCCAAGCAGTATGAGAATTCCTTTCATGATCTGCAGCTGCTGGACCTTATTCAGTCTGGTAACATGGGTCTGATGAAGGGTATTGAGTACTATGATATGGATCGGGGCTTCCGCCTGAGCACCTATGTGACCTGGTGGATCCGGCAGGCCATCACCCGCGATATCGCCAATCTGGGCCACGCCATTCGCGTTCCTGTCCACATGTCCGAGCGGCTGCGCAAGATTATGGCTGTGGAGAAACGGCTGGAGCAGGAGCAGAACTGTTCTGTTACCGATGAGCAGTTGGCTGAGGAACTTGGTATCTCTGTGGAGGAGCTGTCCCGGACACGCCTGAGCCGGCAGACAGTCGTCTCTACGGACACTCCCATCTCGGAGGAGACTGACGGTATGGTCTTGGGTGATCTGCTGACCGAAGATGGTCCTGGCCCCGAGGAGCAGTTTGAGAAGACTGACCTACGCAATGCCGTCCATGAGGTTATGGGGAAAGTCCTGTCTCCCAAGGAGCAGCTTGTCCTCAACCACCGGCTGGGCATGAATGGTGAGTCCGCAAAGACGCTGGCCGAGGTTGGCGACCTGATGGGGATCACCCGTGAGCGAGTGCGCCAGATCGAGTCCAAGGCTCTGCGGAAAATGAAATGCACCAGCTTGCGCAAGCGGTATATGGACTATGTCCAGGACGGCCATGAAGAGCAAACTTTTCGGTTCTGATTGGGATATGGCGAAGGCATCCGGTGATATGCCGGACGCCTTTTCTTCGTACTGTGGAAAATATAAAATTTATGAAATGCATATAATGAAGTGAGGTGATTGACAATGCACAAGTTTGAACCGCTCACGGCGGTAGTATTAGTGGACAACAATATGGGGATTGGCAGTGGTTCTGATATTCTGTTCCATTGCCGCCCGTTTAGAGAACAGCAGATGCGGATATTAGCAAACTACCCGGTCATTATGGGACGGACTGCTTATGAGTCGTTCCCTTGGGAGAAAGTCCCGGCAATGTGGTGTAGCCGTATCCTACTACTGTCCAGTACGGCCAAGCCGGATGGACGGGCTGAGATTTTCCGCTCTGTCTCTGAACTGATCGATGCCTGCCCCCGACGAACCATGGTATTCGGCGGCGAGTGTACTTTCAAGGCCCTTCTCCCCTACTGCAGCACCATCATGGCTTGTCAGGCCGATATTGAACTGCCCGCTGACCGGAGATTTCCGGTTGCTCTGGGCAAGAACAAATGTTGGAAGGTCTGCGAGCGGTCCAAGGTTCTGCAGGGGCCCCATAAGTTGGATGTCCCCTGCCAGTTCGTGACCTATGCCCGGGACATTAGGGTCGAACCGGTACGCTGGCCGGATGGCCGGGCAAATCAGCTGCCCACCTGCGGATAAAAAAAGAGACGCCTTATGGCGTCTCTTAGGGGTGCGATTTAATTTTCGGGGAGGACAGCAATCTGCGCCTCGTAGTCGGCCAGCATGGCGGCCAGGGTCTCCGGGTCCGTCTCCCAGTAGCTGTCATCCATCAGCTTCTCCAAATCCAAAGGAAGGTCTGTGGGCCGTGCGCCCGTCAGGACGCCATCTTCGAAGCGGAGCTGTGTCTCGGTACCTTCATAGTCGAAACGCGGAAATACGCGCTCCTGGACGGTCTTATCGCCGTTTTTCTTTGTGATAGTGCTGGCGACCGGATAACCAGTTTCGCTGTCCACCTTAATGATGGAGACTTCCCCATCCGCCATTTCCGGTACATCAACCGCGATCAGATCCACATAGGGCCCGTCATAGGACAGCATAGTGTCATCAGGTTGGGACTGGCAGCCACACAGGAACATAGCAAGAGCAAGAGCAAGGACAAAAATCTTTTTCATGTCTAACACCTCCTCTCAGGACATGCCCGGGAACAGGCCGTAGCCGATACTGCCGGCGCCATACTCCCCGAACAATTCAGGGATCGGCTCCAGGGAACAGTTCAGCTCCGGGTCCACGCAATTGAGCAGGAACAACCAGATGGCAGCCAGCTCCTCTGGGCAGTCTGCCTGGGTATCAGCCGTCTGGAAGTGGAGCCCCTTCTCATCCTCGTAGAGCTCAGTTCTGAATGGATAGCCCAGCTTCTTGAGCTGCTGAACGACATCAGCCGGAAGCAGGTCGTCCTCGAACTTATTGGCAAAGCTGTGCAGGTCAATACCAGTTTTTGCAATGATCTGCGTCTGTGCCTCCAGGACATCCTTAATTGGCTTATCTGTGCCAATATGGAAGGATTGGGTCCGTCCGTGGCCATCGCCGAAATAGTCACCGATGACCATGTTGAAATTATACCTCATAATTTTTTCTCCTTTCGGTTTTTGTATATGCTCAGCCCTCAGAAAGGGCGGGATTCACATCTTCCCTAGGTCTTTTTCTCAAACGAGGCCAGCCCAAGGCTGACCCTCAGAGCATCGTCAATCTTGTCCATATCGAACCTAGACATCTGCCCCACGCGGGACACCAGGCGGGTGCAGGAGATGGCCCGAACCTGCTCCAGCAGGACTGTCTCACAGGTTCTGTGATGCCAGTGGTCCACATGGGTCGGCATCCGTCCCTTGCGCTTGGTTGTTATCGGAGCGATGATAGTCGTTGGACTGTACCGGTTGCCGTAGTCATTCTGGATAATTACGACAGGCCGGAGGCCGCTCTGCTCACTGCCAAAAGCATGGCTGAGGTCAGCGAAATAGATCTCCCCTCGGTGGATGAGCGATTCATCCAGGGCCTTGGTACGCTTAGATTTGACCAGTCCAACACTGACCTTCAGGGCCTGGTCGACCTTTGCCATGTCTTCATCGGACAACCTGCCGCAGGACGAAATAAAACGAGCGCCGGAAAGAGTCCGGACCTGCTCGGTCATAACTACCGCTTTTTTATTCATAACCGTCACCTCCACTTGGGTGGGAAGACGGGCCTCGCTACGCTTGGCGATAGGTGCAGCGATAAAGGTAAATCCCTGCCGGTTGCCGTAGTCGTTCTGCACGATCACAACCGGCTGCTGACCACCAAATTCGCAGCCCATCACCGGGTTCAGCTCGGCATAGTAGATTTCTCCTCTTTGCATATGATAACCTCCTGGGTGTAGTTTTCTCCAAAATTGTTGTGCTGCTAAATCATATGCAGAAACTCTATAAATCATTCTGTCCAACGAAGGGAGGGTGCGTATATGCCCCGGAAACCTCCAATCGAATTCAAGCTCTTTGATGAAATGCTTGAACGCCCGTGTCAAACCGCGGAAGACTTGGTTATAGGCGCTCGTGAATTGATCTTCTCGTCAGAGGCAACCGCCGACTGTAATGTGATGGTGGCAAGGGCGTCGCAGGGCTCCCGAGTCCTGATTTTAACTGTCGATCGTGATAACTATGAGTTCTCCTATCGAACTATGGATGGACGCTGGCATGCAGAAGGAGGATGGCTGGCCTGTGACCTGCGTGAAATTACCATTGACCGGCTCAAACAAACGATGATTGATTATCTGGCGAAAGGGACGCCTATCATCATTCCTGGCCGGGTACATAGACCGCCTGTCCAGCCGAAGCGACTGCGGAAGGCACGCTGATTCCTCCCACCCCTTACGAAGTGTCACATAACTTTCCTTTAGGAAAGTCACAGACCTAGCGTAGCGGTCTGTGTGGGGCTCCATCACAACGCATTTCGTGAAGAATTCAGGAAACCCGAAAAAAAAAGACAAAATTTCCTAGCTCCTCTTTGTTTCAAGTAATAATACAATATTCAACAAAATGGAAGAGAGTCTGCATCGCTGCAGACCCTCTTTTTGCGCTCAGAAACGAATAGCCTCTACCCTGGTGTCGGCACTGCGCTCCTCATGGAACTTTTTCAATGCCTTCTCGGGGAAATCCTTGGGGGAGTTCCAGAGCGTCCCCTTGTGCCGCATCAGACCGAAGAACCAAGACAACAGGTACTCGTCGCCGCCATCGGCCGGCTCCAGGTGGAAACCCTCCAGCAAATCGTAGACAACGACATAGTACTTCTTGTACAGCTTGTGCCAGAAGATGTCTCCCTCGAATACAGGGATACCCTTCCAGTCGGCGCTGGTCTTACCCCGAGCCAGCCAGTCTTTCTGGTCTGCCTTGCGGGCGTCGTCCCAGTTAGTGTCCATCCAGGTCCCGGAGAACAGAGATGCTGTGCAGGGGCAGATAGAACTGTCGCCCACGCTCTTTCCCCACCGATCCGGGCTGTGCAGGCACAGAATCGGCAGCTGAGGTTTGGCGCCGTCCGGCACCGGCATCGGGACGATGGCCATACAGCCGTAGAGCCATTTGCCATTGACGACTTTGCCGTCTGGTTTCGTGATTTTGTTCTTCCCTGTGGAGTCACTGTGAAATCCGCGATAAAGCATCCGGTTGTTAATATTATATACCATTGCATAATTCCCCCTAAATTGGATTATGAGGAATACTATGCAAGGTCAGCTCAGACCATTCAAATAAGGCGCACTACATTGGCTGGGTCGGATTTTAGCCGCATGATGAGGCCCATGACCTGGAGCTTGGCATCATCAGAGAGAGTGCTGAACTGCTGGACGAGCATTTCCTCCTCGCTGCTGAGCCGGCGAGTGGGCTTATAACCACGCATGCCGCAGAAGATCTCCAGCTCCACCCCAAAATAATCGGCCAGCGTCTTCAGCATCCGGAGGTCGGCTTTTTTGTTCTCACGGTTGTACAGCGAATAGAGGGTCATCTCCGAAATTTTGGTGTCTTCATGGATCTTGGAAATCGTTTTCTTCGA
The DNA here is from genome assembly GCA_003112755.1 of Lawsonibacter asaccharolyticus. Classification (NCBI taxonomy): domain Bacteria; kingdom Bacillati; phylum Bacillota; class Clostridia; order Eubacteriales; family Oscillospiraceae; genus Lawsonibacter; species Lawsonibacter asaccharolyticus. Next base: position 336,634 of record BFBT01000002.1, read on the forward strand.
TTCATCCACCAGATGGCGGAAAACGCTGGAGACAGTTTCCTGTTCGATTGGTATGGCCATAGATCAAATGCCCCCTTTGCTGGCATTAAGAATATCATGGACGGGCGGCCGCCGTCAATAAAAAATTTTGCAAATGCGCAACCGAACCTCAAACTTTGCGTTTGCACAACAGCCGGACAGGCCACCCTCGAAAACAAACCCTTTTGTCGAAATCGAATATTTTGCATTTGTCAAATGCAAAATCAACCAAACACACATAAAAAGCGCCTTCGGCGCCATACCGTAATCAAGAAGGACCATGCTACGCCTTCCACAATCGACCTCTTTCCACTGATTATTTTCAACAATACAGAGAGTTATCACTGCACACATAAAAAGAGCCCTCTCCCCTATTCTGCTGGGGAAAGGGCTCTCAACTACTCTGTCCGAAATCCCGCTGGACATCCATCTCAACAGCTAGGTCAAGATCCTCCCGGATGGTGACTAGGCTGGCCAATATGTATTTTCGGCGGTCTTTTATGGGGGTATTTACCCGGGAGACCTGCTCATAGACAGCCTGGTACTCCTCCAGGGATAGTCCCATGAGCCGACAGATGACCTCATCCCTGGTATAAGTCCGGCCTCGGACCTTTAGTTCAGGTTTTCGGGAATATATGTAGCCGGCAATGATGCCGATGAACTGCTGGATGGCGGCATCCGACATGGTGATGCCGAATGAGGTTTTCATCTCTGGGGTATAGAGCTCCAGCTCCAGCCCCTCCCCTATCGATTCTTCTATCTCCTGCAAAGTCATTCCATCCGTCCAATGATGGCGTCTGTTGATTGAAGGATTGTTGCTAAGAGGAATGTTGTTAAGAGAACTGATGATAGTAGTGGCCTCAGGAACCGCGGACTGAAAACCCGCAGATTGATTTTCCGTGGCCTGTTCTGCCGTGGGCTGGATATCCGTGGATTGTTTTCCCGTGGGTTGATTTTCCGCGGCTTCAATTTTGGGTGACTGTACCGTGGCACTGTTTTTGGGGTACTGAACGACGATAGTTCGTCCCTTGTCAGCGGCTGCTGTGTCAGGGCAGTCGTTGAGGTGATAGCTGTTGGAAGCCAGCCGGCCGTTGATGTGCCGCTGCACCCGGCTGATATAGTTGGTATCCACTAGCTGTTTCATATGCTTGCGGAAGCTGTTCTCAGACAGGCCCAGATGGCGGCAGATGACGGCGACCTTAGGAAACGACACCTGCCCGGCGCCTGAATAGCTGGCCAGGTAGGCATAGATGACTTTAGCGGTGCAGGAGAGCCGCTGGTCGAACATGACCATGCGGGGCAGCAGACCATAGCCGGCCCCCTTGAGCCCGGTGAAGCCGAAGGTCAGCGCTCCCCCATCCGAGTCATATTTCTGCTCGGCAAATTTTTTTGGGTTGCTGACAATCGTATAGGAGTTATGGGCAAACCGGCTGCCGGCGCCCTTCACCTGTTCCACCAGAATATAGCCCTGGTCCCGGAGCTGCCGCATGCCGGCATTATATTTGTTGCGTCCAACATTCAGCCAGCTGACGATCTTATCTCGAGAGGGAAAGACTGAGTGGTCGTCGCCGGCCAGCGCACAGAGCAGCGAATAGACGGCCTTGGCGGCAATGTCCAAGTCAGTATCCTGCATTGGGTATTTGCAGATGATACCATAGCCCTTGGCCATCACGCCTTCAATGCGCAGCCGATCCGGGAACTTCAGGATACTGTCAGCCATTTTGGTCCACCCCCTTTCTTTCTCTTCTCTCCTACCCCTGGTCAGTCGGACATGTCCAGCAAAGTCTGGATCACTACAGACCGCTTGGCCCCAATCAGCTTCTTTACCCGGGGCGCCAGCTCATTCGGCCTGTGGCCCTCAATGTCCAGTAGCAGATTTGGGCAGTTCTTCTTCCAGAGGGAGAGGACTTCCCGGATCTCATCCTCTGTGGCCGACTTCAGCTTATATTCGTCAGTCAGCTGCTTGAGGCCAGCAACCAGCTCGCCCCGCGTCATATAAACAGCTGGATACGAAACGAACATTGTCCCATCTCCTTTCCAATTGAGACCATTTTACCAAGAGTGGAGAAAATGTCAATAAATTTTCGAGAAATTTTCGACGAAAATTCGAAAGTGGGGAAAACTCTGTGGAAATTGTGAAAAGTACAAAAACCACAAAAATTTGTCTGATTTTGCGAAAACTCGTGTAAAGTAATTAAACTTTTCGACTTTAATTATAACGCATGGAAATTAGCTTTACAGCCATTGCAGGACAGGATATTGGATGTTGTTTTTTTGTTGGTAGCCGAACTCACATTTGGAGTATTTCGGCGTTTTAGACAGGGGAACTTTTGTCCTCTACTTGTTGGTTTTGTGGTATGTGGAGCTGGCGTGTAAAGGTAAACCACTTGTCTATTTTTGCCGTCCCCTCTCCCCATATTAAAGCAAGGAGCTTTTCTAGTCAACTGCCCCGACCCATAAATGGTACGGGGCTTGTTAAGGGCCCTAACCCTCCATAGTTTCCAGGGCTTGTAGCTCATCGCATTTGGTCCTTGCGTCGCTCCCGAAGGAGTGCTCCCAAGCGCCGCTTTTACATGCGGTACCTGCGGTACAGCAGGCCTATGGCTACATCGCCGGGTGGTTGACAACACCCGTTTTTTGGTCCCGCCAGGATGTACCCGGCAGGAATATGTGTTTCTCGAACCGGCCTAGCCTTTTGGCTAGGCCAGTTTGGCTTCTCCGGGGCCGCTCGCATCTGCGGCAGCAAGAGCAGGCTTCGGCAGTACAAACTTAGGCTCTGGGTCGCCTGCTGCGTACATCCGTCCTAGATAATGGATGTTCATGGCGCCCGCCCGGTCGTCGTTGGTGCGGTAGCCGCAGGCGTCGCAGACATATTCATGGGTCTCGCGGTGGCGGTTTGATTTAAGGATGCGGCCACACCTGGGGCAGCGCTGGGAGGTGTACTTGGGCGAGACCTTCAGCACCTCAGCTCCGGCCAGCTGCGCCTTGTAGCTGAGGAATTGCTCGTACTGATAGAACGCCCAGGAGTGCAGTTCCCGGTTGCCCTTCGCGTCACGCTGGTTGCCCTCCGCGAAGATGATGTCCGCCAGGTCCTCTACTACAAAGAGGGTGCCGGCGCCATATTCGGAGACGAGTGCCTTCGTGAGGCAATGATTAACATCCCTCATCCAGCGGTTCTCTCGTCCAGAAATGCGTTTCAGCGCACGCCTTGCTGATTTTGTGCCCTTGGACTGAAGTTCAGCCCGCACATCCACGAAGGACTTCCGCTTTGCCATAATTTTCTCGCTGGAGAAGAAGGTTGTTTTGCCCGTCTCATCGTAGGTGGTGGCCAGGAACCGCAGTCCACGATCGATGCCAATGATGTGGGCGTAACCGGCGTCGGGGTCTACCCCCTCTACCTCCTTGGTCATAGGGATGTGAAGATACCATTCTCCCATAAGGCTGACCAGCTTACCCGTTCCAAAAGACCAGGTTCCATCGAAAAATGCGTCAAAGCACTCAGGCTTGTCGAACTCCATATTGCTTAGCGGCTTGAATGCAACTACTCGAATAGCCGGCAGGGGGCCGTAAAGACCTCGGCTTTGCTATACCCTTATTGAGCCATCTCTTTTTACCTCCACCATTCATTTTCGGGTTGGCTTTTAATAGTTAATCTTTCGTCCAAGCGACCAATCGATCGGGAATCATTTTGTTATATGCAGGGCGGCTTGTTCCCGTTGGCAGAGCTATCCAAGTGTGGAATGGGAAATCTACCGTCGAGGAATGCCCGGAGATTTCTGCAGAGTACACCCTGCTGCTGTTCGTTGATCCCGCACAGAAATGTCTGTGTGAGAATACTGTCGGTTCCATGCTCCCTCGCAAACCGGCGGAATTCCGCCTCCGGCATGTCGGAACGGGCAATCACAGTCTCCAAAGACACCTCTCCGGACAGAAATTCCACCAGTGCGGCAGATCGAAAGCCGTACATGAAAATATCGACATAGGAATCCAAATCGTCCCCGGTCAGGCCCTTTTTCAGGCCGGACTTCATCGCTCTGGCTCCAAGCGCTAGCTTTTTTATGGCGTCATCCCTACCTTCTTTTAGATTTTATCTGCCGCAGAAGACTTCGTTGCTGTACACAACGGCCAACCGCCACCGCCCTTTGGAGGTCAGGTATCACTTCAAAAAATCGGGCGTAGGATCGGTGGTATCCCAGTCGTCCTCATTCACCTGCCCCAGGGCATAACCGCCAACCTGCTGGGAGAACTGGCTCCGGCCGGTAGGGGTAGAGCTCCGGGCATTTCTGGAAGATTCTTCGATCATGGACATATACTCCAAATTCATGGAGAGGTTGCAGGTCGCATGGTTGAGCAGGATGACATTCTTGGTATCCAGAGCCAGTAGCCGCTTCAGGCCCTCGAAGTCCAGCACAAAGCAGGCTGGCTCGCCCTCCGGGTTGTCCAGCTGCACCTGCCGCCAGTCTGTATAGACCAGCAGTCCAAGCCCATTCTCCATAGTCAGAGCAAGGGCCGGGTAGTTATTGGCGGGGTCATTGATGCAGGCGGCCAGAAACTCACCGTTGACCATAGACCTGGTCCAGGTGTACTCGGCCTCCATATTCCCATAGCCGGCCGCAGCCTGTTGCAGGAAGTAGAATGTGGCGCCATTGAGCATCCGGTTGCGCAGCTTATGCTCGGTAGTGGGCCGCCCGTCGTAGTCTGGCAGCTCCTCATCCACCAGGTCGGAGATGGGAACCGACAAAGAATCATCCAGAAGGATGTGAGTGGGGCCGTGGTCAAACAGCCAGAGCAGAGCTTCCTCCCGGGCCTTGCCGTCCGGCAGATCCTCCACCACAGGGTTGAACCCCTGGGCCTTCAGCTCGGAAGCCTGCGCCCGGGCTTTGTCTTCTGTGGTATAGAACAACGCCTGGTAGGTTTCGTTCTTCACCACCAGGTATGGGACCTCCATCTGAGTACGGATGAAGGTCAGCGGATAGCCAGCCTTGATTTTATCAACCAAAATCCGGTAGCCATGGGATGTGTCTTTAAGAGCATAGGGCAGCAGACCAGCCAGCCCCTCTTCGCTGAAAATCCTGTACAGATCAGCCATTGATTAACGGGCCTCCTTTCATAGGTGCCTGAATAATATGCACATTACACAAAAGTAATTGCCAAAATTTGCAGAGTTGGCAATAGGCATGGATGTATATCTTTTCTAACAAAGAAAACTGGCTGGAAATTTGTCTTTGGCTTTATCGGCCAGGTGGCTTCGCATATGGTCCGTGAGAGCTCCTCCGTCTCAGTTGGACACCCTCTCTCCCCCCCTCTGGTGACTCGTTGTCGTGCGCAACAGCCAACTTCGAAGGAGGCATCCTCATGGACCCAACACAGGCTCCCGGAGGGAGAGCCGGCACAAAGGCTGCTCCCGGCAGAGGATAAATCCTCCGCCATATTCTTTCGTTAATAAAGCCCCAGGCGACTTTCCAAACCCAGGATAGAATCCTTCCCTGTTGCCCATGATATAAAAATAGCAATCTGCATATAATATAAATGAAAGGAGTTGAACATCATGGCAAAAATCATTCGAATCGTATCCCGCCGTCAGGCCCACACAGGCATCGCCTGTATCAATGAACGCAGCATTGTTGTCTGGGGAGACGCTGCAAAAGGAGATACTGCCGAGGCTCTCATGGAGGCGCTGTCTGATGCTCAGCAGATGCTCCGGTGCCAAGCGTACAGCAAGTCCAACGACAACATCATCGCCGAGGTCTGCGATAAGCTCTTCCCAGGCAACTGGGCCTTTACCGCCCAGGGCGGCACCATCGAATTCTAAGTCTTTTGTCCCCAAAATGGGAACTGCCCAATTTGCATATCATTGGGCAGTCTACCAATTTGGGGACAAATAATGCATAAGGAGAAATGATACATGAAGATCATTAAAGTCGTTTGCCACCAGCGCTACCCTGAGAATGCCATCAGCAATCTAGCGGCCGTTCTCAGCGCTATCCACAAGGGTGAGCGGGTTACCATAGCTGAGGTTAGAAACGCTGCGCTCAACGCTGTGGCAGAACTGGAATCCCGGTTTGGCTCTGAGAACGCCGCCGTGCGGGCTCTGCTCCAGGCTGAGGAGTTCGATCAGGTCAAGGTCAACTTCATGGTCTCTGATTTAGAGAGCGATGCCGCCAGTATCTACTGGAACATCAACGACCTGCCGGCCGGAGCTAAGACTGACCATGTTTTCTGGGGCGACCTGCTACAGCGTACGGATGCTGTCTGGCAGCAGATCAAGGAGTTGCAGAAGGTCGTGGAAAGCCGGGAGAAGGCCGCCGACTCCAGGAACCGGCACAAGGCTGCCGAGGCTGTCGAGAAGATGGTCAAGGAAGCCAAGAGCTTGGCTGATCAGGCGGCCAAGACCCTCTTTGCGGCTGCCCCATCCACCCAGGAAATCGCTCGTTTGCAGCAGCAGATGGACGATATGATGGAGCGGCTGGAGACCTTCCAGGCGGACACTCTGCCTATGGTGAACATCCCCGGCGATGGCCAGTTCTGGGTCTGTCTCAGCAACCGTGCCTATGTGGCTTTTCGGGATGTCTCCTTGCTGGCCGAGGCCATTAAGGAGAAATCCAAGATGGCGGATAAGGTCGAGATGAAGATTGCCAAGCTGGAGCGGGCTTGCAAGGAGCAGATTTCCAAGGTGAAAGTCCTCATGGAGGCTGGCCCTGCCATGGGTCCCAAGTCTAAGGATATCCTGTACGCCATCAGTGAGGTCGATGACCATGCCTCTGAGCTCCATGATGCACTCGTGGAGAAGCGCGAGGCGGCCATCGGTCCCGAGAAGGAATACTGGGCCAGTTGTGTGAAGAGAGTCTCTAAGGCCTGGTCCGAGATGACTGGTACCGAGGATGAGCTGCTGCTCGTTCTTGACAATCAGCAAGAAAAACAGAAGGCCATTGAGAAGCTGTACCAGCGGGGGATGCATCTTTTGGATTTGGCTGAGGGTGGGCTTCAAAACGCCGCCCCTGTGGGCATGGATGCCCTGCGTTGGATGTGTGGATCAATGAAGGATCTGGCATGCCAGATCAAGCCCCTTAGGGAGGCCGCCGTCAACGCCTACCGCAACAGCAAGGGCGAGGAACGGCAGTTCTGGTATAGACTGTTCAACAAGTGCGTTGCCACAGAAAAATCCATCCACCGGCAGATGACCCATCTTAATGAGGTGATTGATACCCAGAATGCGGCTGCTCAGCGCGCGCAGGCGCAGAAAGCACAGGCCAATCAGTTCGCCATGCAGATGCCTGAAATCTGCAAGGAGAACAACCGGTTCGCTGAGCTGGTCGCAAAGGCCATGAACGATGAGAAGAACCCTGCTTCCGCCAAGCGGAAACTGCTGGCTGAGGTGACTGACTTCTACAAGCAGTGCGCTATGGCCAGCAACAAGCTGAACGGCTATCTGCGGGGCTGCAGCGGTTCTGAGTATAACACGATCCAGGAGATGATTCGCTACATCGACGGCATCCGCAGGAACTGCGCCACCATGGCCGGCGACCTGCGCAAGGCTCTGGCTGCAGATAAGGGCATGGAGAAGCTGCTCAGTGCCATCTTTGATGGCGCCGAGGATAAGCCTAAGGCCAAGCTGAAGGTGAAGCAGCCCGAGGCTGAGCCGGCGTTCAATGCTGATGCCGAGGTCCAGACGCTTCTGGGCTGCACGGACAAAGCTGAGCTCCTGAAGAAGCTGAAAGCCCTTCAGGAGAAGCTGGGAGCTTAACGCACAAATGGGGCCTGCCGTAAGGCGGGCCCCTTCCTGTTAGGAGGGATTTATATTGATTGGTAAAACACATCTGGTCGGCGGCCTGGCTGCCGCCTCAGTAATCTGTCAAGCGGCGTATCTGCCGCTGACCGAAGGACTGATTTTTACGACCGGCTGCGCTGTGGGCTCTCTGTTCCCGGACATCGACCACGAGAGTAGCACGGTCGGTAAGTGGGTCAAGCCGCTGAGCACATTGTTGCATAAAACGGTGGGACACCGAACCTTTTTCCATTGGTTCTTCCCTTACTGCCTGCTGGCTGCGATCCTGCACATGTGGAAGCCAGGCTTGGATGTGGTGACGATGTCCGTTTTGACCGGCGTCCTCACGCATCTGTTTTTGGATGCTCTGAACCCCTCCGGGGTCCCAGTGCTCCCGGGGCTGAAGCTACACCTGCTGAAAATCAAAACTGGGTCAGGCTTCGATAAGGCAATCGGGACTTTGCTGTCCCTAGTTGCAGTGACCTGCTTCGTTTACTGGGTATTCTGCATGATTCGCGGCTATTAACCGTACAAAAGCCCTCTCCCCACAGTAGGGGAGAGGGCTTGCTTTTTGCTGCCTGAATGGATTTCCTCCTGCGTGCATATCATGATCCAGCTGTCCACTGAGGATGCGATTAGTTTAAGGAGGAATAATTATGATGGAGGCAGTGGTTGTTCCTGCGGCGCAGAATGTCTGCACTGAGCAGGAGTTCAACGAGTATATGGAGAACGAAGGCACCCGGATGATCTGGTCGGTCATCCACCGCTACGGGAAGGGCGTTGAGCAGTCTGATGCCTTTCAGGAGCTGTCCATTGCGCTATGGCGTGCGCTTGGTTCCTATTCCCCCGATCGGGGCGCAAAGAAGCTCACCTATGTGTACCAGACCGTCTACAATCAAATGAAGATGATGCTGCGGGAACAGGGGGCTGCAAAACGCGCTTTTGAGAAGCAGGCGAAATCTGCTGAGGAGCAGTATAACCTGCGAGGGCGGGATGAGAATATGGAAGACCGTATTCTGGAGGATATGGTTTTGCGGAGCCGGTCCAATGCCCTGCATTGGGCAATTCGGAATGGAGGTCTAACTGAAGATGAGCAGAAGACTGTCTACATGCTCCTTCAGGATATGCTCCAAAGGGAGATTGGCGAAAAGCTCGGCTGCAGCCAAGGTCATGTATCTGCCATGAGGAAGAGTGCCCTGGGAAAAATCAGAAAGGCTCTTCAGGATGCTCAGTGGGATGGCGCGGGCATCTGGGCCCCGGAATCCATGTAATAGCTCGAAAGAGGGGTGGTGCGAAGGCACTGCCTCTCTTCATTTTCTTGAGAATAGATTTATTAGAAATTGCATAGTATTTAGCAACACTCGATTTGGGGAAATTCTGTTTTAGGGGGAATTGAGGCCAGGTCGGTGTTTTTCTATTTTCGGAGAAAAATATATGGGCCTGCTTGACAGGCCGAAAGGGGAAGTACATAATGAAATACAACAAGAATATTTTCTGTGAAGACATCGCTATAGGCTATGAGTCCCTGGAGCTTAGTCCGGAGGCCCAGCGGTATTTGGAAACTGACGGGGTGAACCTGATCGCCGCAACCATGCACCAGGAAGATTGGTTTGGCATGTCTTGGGACGATATGTTCCAGGAGTGCCTGATTGCTGCGACTAAGGCCATCATCCGCTACGATGGTGCCAAGTACTACACTAAAATGTCAACCTACATCGTGAAAGCGGTGCAGAGGACTATCCTGATGGAGCGCCGGCGCATGGCCAGTAAGAAGGCTGCGGCTCGCCGCAACGAGTTCTCCTTCGAGGCGTCCGAAATCATTTATGATGATGCTGAGCGCAGGCTCGATAGCATCATTTGGAAGACTCGGAGCGAATGGCTTGATTGGGCCGTCGGCGATCCGGAAACAGGACTTACTGACGAAGAGCGCCAGGTTGTTCAGTTTACTCGGAGAGGTTTTTCTCAGACAGAGATCAGCAAAACCATGGGTTTCTCGCAGTCTGAGGTATCCAAGCGGAAGACCAGCTCTGTGCAGAAGCTGCAGAACCGGCTGGGGAAAATGATTAAAGAGGGGACAGTGACCTGCGTATGACAGAACAGGAAAAGTTTTACAAGATGGAGGCCTATGGGACAAAGAAAGACCCCAGTTTTCTGTATTCGAAGCACAATCTTCATATCAAGTATGGGACTGAGGAGGCCTTCGAAATTTTGGCCAGTCGGATCCAGACTCTGAAGGACTTTGGCTACGATCCTAGTGAGCGGCCTTTAACTCCCGAGGAGAAAGAAGCAGCCTGCACCCTGGACTATGTGGACGCACTACTCCAAACCTATGATGACCGTGTGACTGCCGCCGCAGAGCACCGGCCCTACCTGGATTCGCTGAATTCCAACATGGAGCCAAACTGCGACTGGCCGGAACCAACCGACCCTCGGGCAATGTGTCAGATGTTGTCGTATTTCTGCGCCAGCATGGAAATTGTCCAACTGGTCATCAGCGACTATGGGGACGAGCAATACCCGGAGTTTATTCGAGCTTGGTACAAAGAAGTGCGTCAGCGGATGCATATGGATCACTACCACTATATCCACTGGCGTGACAAGATGAAGGAGATTGCCGATCGAGACTTTTGAAAAAAGAAAGGCTGAGAGCATAAGCTCTCAGCCTTTTGTTGTCATGCAGATAGTTTCTTCCTAGCTGACTTCTGCAGAATGGCCGCCAGAGAGCCCCTCCGTGTGACCTTTCCCAGATAAGCGGCCGACTTTCCAGAGTCGATATCCTCGAAGGGCAGGTCACAGTCAGTGACGATGGCGCCGGTGCAGGAGACATACGCCTCGTCCACCGCCAGGTCGTCATCGGATCCCTCGACCGACAGCTGGGTGATGGTCCGGTCGAACGCCCCGGGGATGGATATACCGCGACCGCGTGCCAGTATATACTCCCTCTTTTCATCGTGCATCTTCATCTTAGAGAAGAAGCCGCAACGGTAGTAACGCAACATATTCGCAGCCGGAATGTCCTCATGGTACTTGTCCCCGGAGATGGCGATGTTGAAGAGGCTGTACTCCTCTTCGTCGTCCGCGTGCGTCAGGACCCACTTCAACGGGGAAATGAGCCTGTCGCCATAGGAATGCTCTGCCTCCCACAGCCGGCGCATACAGTCGACCAGCTCTTGGGAGTAGATCTTGCCGTTGGTGGCCACAAAACAACCGTGGACAGGAATTTTATGCTCGATAACATAGTCTACGACAGCCTTTATGTAGTCCGTGTTCAGAGCCGGCTCACCACCGGTGAAGGTTATAGTGTCAATGTCGTCGATCCCATCGAAAATCTTGGGGATGAGGGCCGGATCGGCGTCCATGTTTTGCGCGTCGCCCCGCAGGCAGTGGGCGCAGTTCATGTTGCAGCGGCGGGTCACCTCAAGGATGAGGTTGCAAACCTTCATTTTCATGATAAGTTTTCCTCCTGAATTTGTATTCTCCATCTGTATGTATTTCCAAATTGGATCGCTGTTGGAATAGTATGCAGTTGGGGAAGATACAATTCTGGAAGGGCAGCGAGTCTTTTTTAACAAAGAAATGTGGCAGGGGATTTCTTTGTCTTCCAATGGGCTTTGCTTGTCCGGCTCCTCTCTGAGTCGATGAAGGGTCCGTGAGACTTGCCTCTTTCTCTATTTCGGGAGGTTGGCACATCGTTTTATGCAACGCCCACTTGGTTGTGCAAAACGATGGAGGCTACCCTGGCATATGCCAGGATACGCCTGAAGCCCCCGGCTTTAGCCATGGGGTAGCTCACAGAAGACTTGTGTACTATATCTGTTGTTGCGACAGAAAGCCCCCAGCATCCTATTAGGGATGCCAGGGGCTTTTGAGTAAGTCATCATGTAATCAGTTGAACATCAAACATGATAACCCAGCTGTTCCATAGCAAACAGGAGGAGATAGCATACTGCCGTAGTTTCGTCGGTCTCCTCAGATGCTGCAACCTCCCGCACTATTTCCCACTGGATATCAGATAGCTCTACATTGAAAATTGGTTCCTCAAGGGTGCCAAAAGGACGCTCAAAGCCATCGTCATGTCCCCATATAGAGTAGGCAATAGAGGCCCAACCCTCGCTGATGAGCCGGTTCTTGAGCTTCTCGTTTACCGCACTCTGAACCGCTTTTTCCGGTGTTTGCAGATTCTTATCATTCATGATCAGACAAATCATGTCCTGGGCAATCTCATCATCCCTAAAGTCAAGTTTTAGTACCATGTTCTGTATCTCCTTTTCATCTGAATTTGACTAAATCGAGTTTAGACTCAAGACTGCCTGATATGTTGGGTAGCACACAACGCTGTTTCGTACCTCCTTCCTTTGATTCTCTCCATAAGTGTCTAATATCCCAACATTGAAGCATACCATAGTTATATGCAAGTCTTCTGGATTTGATTTTTTTCGCTATCTCCTCTGTATAGTTCACAGTCTGTAGCTAACAGCTCACACCCTAGGTCTGTAGTCGTGGGTAGTTCACGCATACGCTACAGACAGCATCCACTATATTATCCTAGTTTGTGGTCCTGTGCAACGGTCTCTACCCCCCTTTTTTTACAACCTCCCCTTCCCTATTTCGTTCTGTACAAGAGAAAAGGGCGCCATCAAAAGATAGCGCCCCTGTTCAGTTGCCCGATATGTCTGTTAGTGAGACTTGGACTCGGCGAGCTTGAGGAATTCCTCCTTAGTCAAACCGCTATGTTCCACAGCTACCTCCAGAGAAAGCATTCCCTGCCGGTACATATCGGCGTAGGCCTCTGCGCGACCTTCTGCGCGGCCTTCTGCGCGGCCTTGCCGCCGTTCATCTCGCATCTGCATCTGATAGGTCATATAAGCTCTCTCCTTTCTTCCGTCCAAACGGACCTCTTCTACCAACTTACGAGCAATCTTGGTCAACCCACCAACAACAGGCATCTGCCCATCATTTGTCCGAATATAGTCCAGGAACTCCAGAATATCATTAGAAACATCTCCTCGCTCCTGGTACTTGCAGTTCAGGATGATGGCATGGCTTCCATCGTCATACCGAATGTCCGTACTTTTTATGCAACTTTCTCTCTCATACAAAGCCAAGCCCGCATGAAAATAGTCAAAGTTGCAAATGAAGATAATATAAGACTCCGGCAAATCGACATAGTCACCGCCACGCTCCAGAAAATTGCGGTCGATCCCTCCTTGGTAATAGCGGGTACGCCGCTCCAGATCCTTCTGGTTTACGCACTGCATCTCGATGTTATATCGGGTCTGATTTTGATCCTGAATGTAAACATCAAGGCGGATTCCATGCGCACCGAGTGTATCTGAAAGGTCTTTCTCCTTATCGATATACTCTATCTTTGCGATGGACCTACCCAGCAGTGCCTCCAAAAACAGCTTGCTGACCCGTTCGTCCCGCATGACCTGCCCAAACATAAAGTTGTCGGACAACGGCAGGTCCTTAAACGCGATGGCATTTGTAGACATGTTAGTCTGCCCTCCCTATCTGTTTGTATTATACCTCTACGCTGTCGTTTTTACAAGCTGAACCTTCCATCATGTAGTCCCCTTTCTCTCAAACACAATCTTCCCGCGGTAGACGATTCGGGTGATGTCCGAACAATACAGCCGGCCATCCTCACCGCTCTTTACGCCTACCAGAGTCCGGAGCAGCTGCTTCCCTTGCTTGCCAACGCAGAAATCCCACTCATTCAGGTAGTCCCGTTCCAGTAGGTTTGTCAGCAGCTTTTCAGGTTCCATCTTTGCCACGGCGATATTCCCATTTTTGGCGAACTCCACAGCGATCGATTTAGCGTCCATCCCTTTCAGGAGCTTGGCAATCTCCACTTCCCAGGGGTCTACCAGGTCAGGTTCAGCCATCTTCTCCCGGAGCTGGATTTCCCGGGCTCTCTCGAAAGCCAGGTCGGCCTCCTTCTTCTTGCAGTGGGTGTCGACGATATCCTTGAGGTCCATCCTCCACGCTTCCAGGGCGTATGCCTGGCTCACAGAGACAAGAAGTTCAGGGAGGCGCTCCCGGATAATAGCCTCCGGGGTATTCAGCCCCATGAGGCAGGACCGGGCGAGCTTCCAGATGTCCTTCAGTCTCCAGGAGTCACTCTCCTTGATGGTAGCCGGCTTCAGCGTTTTATAAAACTCATCCACCATCTGCTCGCCTTCCTCCTGGTATGCAACGGCCTTCTCCTCGATGAAGACAAGATTTTTGGGCCGCTCGCAGCCAGACATGAAGTAGGAAACTGGCGTGCCCATATAGACCTTGCCGTCCGTCACCATGGCGACAAATTCGGCGTTGAAACCGGGGATCCGAGCGTCATCTTCGCCATGGTAGCTCTTGGTCTCATAGATGAATTTAGACTTGCCAATCCTGGTCTGGATGTACCAGTCGGGAGAAGAGGCGCCGTCGGTGATAGTGAACGCCTCGTCAGTGGAGAGTACTTTGTCGATGAATTCCGTTATCCTTTCTTTGCTATGCAGCATTTTCGTTTACCTCCTATATGTTTTTTTTCATAAGGTACAATTCGGTCTGAAACCACGCCTCTTTAGGGCAGTTTAAGGCTTTTCCTTAGATTTGGTTTTTCCTAGTTTTTTGCCTCCATAATTGAATGTCTGATAGTGTTTTATGCAAAGTAGTATGGATCTATTTCTGGCGCAAAAAGCAAGAGCCGCCCCTCTCGGGACGGCTCTCTGGATTAGGATTCGCTGAGCAAATCCTCCAACGGATTGCAGGCCAACTCATCCAGCTGCTGCTGGGCAAATTCGTCCTTCCGTTTGTCGGACATGGACTTTTCGTCATAGGACTTGTGCCGGCACATCGGGCACGAACAATGGATCTTGCCCTTGGACAACATCCCCGCATGCTCCACATGCCAATAGTCGTTCAGACCATGGATGATCTTCTGCTTGCGGCGGATGACCCGGGCCCGCTGTTTCCGGTAATAGTCCCTGCTTCGATTCATAGGATCACTCCTCGTCCTGAGAATTCCCGCCCTTCACCAGGTCGGGTGGAGCAATGACGAACTTCACACCCATTTCGCGCATGGCCTTCGCCAGCGCATTCTGGATGGCTTGCTCCTCATCAACCTCGGTGACGCCATCCTTGTCGGTAAGATAGCTGCACAGGAAGGTCTTTCGTTTCATGCTAGTCATCCTCCTCTTCGTCGCCCAACTCGTTGTAGGCGTCGTTAATGAGGTGGGTGACGATGCACTTCTCGCACTCATCGGCTTCACAGAAGCCACAGAGCGTGTCCCGTGCATTGCACAACTTCGACAGATATTCCCTATCCATATTCAGGCTCCTTTCTTTTCGGTGAGTCTGGGCAGCCAGTCTTCCTTCTCTGCCTTCAGAATGTCCTTAGGTACACACTCAGACAGAGCTGAAGTAGCGGCCAGTGCCATGTCGATGATGTAAAAATCATCCCCGTTCTGCATCACATCCACAGACCACTGTCCAGTTAGACCGGAGGCCGCCATGTCCGGGATCATCGCCTCAATGTTATTGACAACGATATCCTTATGGGTGTGATACCGGCCCATGAGCTTCTCCTCGTGGGCCTTGTAGATGATGTAGTCATGAACCTGGTGAGGGCTGTTGGCATCCGGTTCATGGCCGAATCGCTTTTTCATCACATCAGGGTCCCAGTATGGATTGATGCCGATGACTTTGCCAGCCTCACAATCGATGAACACCCGATACTCAGTCCGCAGGGGCATACCCTTGTAGATGTGCGGGTTTCCCTCCACATCATGGATGAACTCCCGGACCACCCACTCGTTGGTGGTACAGGCTCCATAGATGCAGGGAATCGCCAGAGGGCTGGCCATCATCTGCCCCTGGTTCTGGATGTACAGCAGGTACTCACCCAGCTCCAGAACTTCTTTGGCGCAGGTGACCCGGGCGTTGCGGAAGTCGAACTTGCTGGAGAAGGTGCCAGTCTTGATAAAGTAGTCCTTGGTCGTGTCCAGGTCAAAAACCTGGAAGCAGAACTGGTCGACCACCTTCATGGTGCCGCTGGTCAGCCGGCCATAATCCAGGCGGCTGAGCTGCAGCATTGTGAGCGGCACCTTAATGACCCTGGTCTTTGGGACCTTGAAGAAATCCTGCTTACCTACCGCTTCGCACAACGCTGGTAACCAATGGCTGATCGAGTTGCGGTTGCGGCTCAGCATTTCATAGGTGATAGCATCCAAATCCAGGATGTCCAGGCCCTGGCGGAAATGATGGTAGGCGAAGTCTTTTTTTTTCGGATCAGTGGCTTCCTGCCACTCCTTATAAAAAAACAGAAGGCTGGCACAGGTCGAATCCTGGGGCATATCCCGCAGCATCAGGTCACCGGACAGTTGCGGGCGCATCGGCTCCGGAAGAGCATTGATTTCGTCCGCTGTCACGCGTTTGTCGTCGTTTCCCAGCATATTCTGCGGGTCCAGATATTGCAGTTTCTTGCCGTCATAGTCCAGTATCGGCGTCTGCGAGATAAGTTCCTTGACAATACGATCGTAGAGCGCTTTGGCTGCCTCGGAGGGATCCACGGAGGGGATCGTCTCAGCCGCCTGCTTGGCACTAACCTCAAAGAAATGGCCGTTCTCGGTCGTATTATTTAGAATATCCCGCTGATAGCTGGCCTCGAAAGCAGCCAGCGCCTCAGGGGTTGTGTTGAGCAGGGCCGCAATCTGGTCCTTTGCCATGGTGGCCCGCTCCTGCTGTGAATCGCTGAATAGGTCCTTGAAGGAGAAGGGCGCAGGGCCCTCCTCCTTTTTTTTCTTCATGCCGAACATTTTGTTACCTCCCTGTTGACTTTTTATTGCAGACTGTTTTTAGTCCAGGCTGAACTCGATGTCGTCCAGATCCTCCTCATCCAGGCCGGCGGCCTCGATCAGGTCAGCCAGGTCAGTGCGGTCCTCGTACAGCTCATTGAGCAGGCCACGCAGGGCATCCTTGCAGCTAGGGTCAGACCAGTCGATGTCATCGGGATTAAAGTCCCCCTCGAACATCTCCAGGTAGTCATCCTCAGCGGCGACCAGCTGGTCTTCGTACATATAGCGGTACGCACTTTCATATTTGCTAAACATATCCTTTCCTCCTTCTAAATTAGCGATGGACCTCATAGAGGAACATCTCGACGCGGCGGCCATCTTCGTTGACCTCAACATCCAGCCGCCAGATAGCCCGGTAGCGATCTCCCATCAGATAACCGGCAGACTGGTACTGCCGGATGATCTCATCGGCGGAGTCTACGCCAGACTCCCGGAAGCCGAACAGGTAGGACGCGGAGCCGCGGTCGGCAGCCAGGGCTTTGAGCATTGAATTCCACCAAAGGAAAAGGTCGCTGGCGTAATACCTGCACCACCGCCCTGCCTCCTGGATGAGCTTGGTCAGGGGGGAGCTGTAGTTGATCTCCACCTTACCGGCATCACTGATTTGACCGGCAGTCATAATAGTCTGCTGCTCGATGATTTTTCGAAAGCTGTCGATATTGCCAACCTTCATGTATATCTCCTCCTGAAAAGTTTGTCCCCTTGATTGTGGGTCTGCGGAAATGATATGCAAGGCGGCTGGCTATCATTCTGCTGAAGAATTGGTTCAATTGTGTTTGCATAAAATTCTGCATCCAACGATTTTGGGAAATCTAATTTTCAAGGAGAGCGCAAAATATGAGCGAAAAATTTATATCGATTGCCATTGACGGCCCTGTAGCCGCCGGCAAGACTACTCAAGCTAAGCTGCTGGCTAAGGAGTTGGGATTCCTGTATGTGGATACTGGAGCCATGTACCGCACCATCGCCGTCTTTATGACTTGGTTTCCTACACTCGCACCCAGTATGGAAAAGGTTCTGGCGGGCATCAACATGAAACTGAAGCGTGGGCAGGATGGCGAGCAGCGGATGTTTCTGGGGACAGAGGATGTGACTGACCAACTGCGTACACCGAAGATTTCTAAGCTGGCATCGAATATTTCTGCCCTGCCCTGTGTGCGGGATTTCCTGTTGGGGATGCAGCGGAAAGCGGCAGAGGAAAATGATGTGGTTATGGAAGGCCGGGACATCGGTACTGTCATCCTGCCGGATGCGACCGTGAAGATTTTCCTGACGGCCGATGCCGATATGCGGGCCTTTCGGCGTTGGAGGGAGTTGAAGCAGAAGGGTCAGACGGAGAATTTTTACAATGTCATGGAGGACCTGAAGGCCAGGGATTACAACGACTCACACCGGGAAGTGGCGCCGCTGAAACAGGCGGAGGATGCTATCCTGCTGGACTGCACAGAGCTGAGCAGCCGGGAGACGACTCAGGCCCTGTTGGAGATCGTGCGTAAGATTACCGACATCTGATGGCAACCAAAAAGGACCCGCAGAGATTCTTGCTCTGTGGGCCCTTGCTTTTTGCTTTTAGGGAAAGGCATATAGTCTTTTTTAACAAAGAGAAGCGGCGAGAATGTCCATTACCCCGCCTGGACGCGAAACTGTTTCGCTAAGCTAATCGTTTTATACAACACTGTACCTACCCGTCTATAGCTCCCAACAGACAAATCCAATACCGCGGCCAAGACGATGCCTGTCTCACGGACCATACATAGGCTCCAAGAGGAGCCGGCACGAAGAGAGACTCCTGACAAGAAAAAAAATCCTCGCCGTTTCTTCGTTAAGAAAGATTCACAAACCCTACAAAATATATCGCAAAGCTGCCTCTGTTCTCTCTTTCGCCACATATCGCCGACTTAAAATTGGCCTATTATAGTGAATGAATGGAATTTGAACAGTTTGCATATAATTAAAAAAGAATTGTTTGTGCCAACATCTGGCGCAGGCAGGACTATGAAACATGCAGATCACAGCGGTCCTTTTTCATCGACTTCCTACCACTAAGGTTACTAAAAACCTCCTTACCCAAATCGCTGTGGCCCAGAGAAATCATCAATAAAAGGGAAATGCCGAAATGATGGCGCATTGAAAGGAGATTTTTATTATGTTCGAGTATGATGCCAAAATCGACCCCAAGCCCGAGAATATCCATGAGGACATTTTCAATATTTGCCTTCAGCTGACTAAGTCCAATGTCCCCATCTCTGAGATAAAGCTGGCAACTGAGGTCTACAAGACCCTGGCCGCCCAGCATCGGGACGACAGCCTGGAGGACGCCATGTTGGCCCTGGGTGTTGGGACCCGCGAGGAATTGCTGGAAGCAGTCCGCATCTTTCAGGCCTGGCGTTCTGAGAACCCGGAGCCGGCGCAAGCGCAGGAAAGAACCAAGAAAGACGATGAGGAACCTAATGACCAGCTTCAGGAGGAGCTGGCTCAGTCCTCAGTCAACGACACGGCAATGTTTGTCATTGACAATGTGGTCAGACGGTCGCGTCTGACGAACCGCTACGATGTAATGGAGCGGTTTTGTGCTGTACTGGAGCATCGGTTCGGCACCGGTGCCAAGCTGGATGAGAACCTGGAGAAGATGCACCTGGCCACCACCAAGGATGTGCTCCAGGCCATTGACATTTATTTTGTGATGAAGGACCTGTATCCAGACACGGTGTTTGGTCGCAAGCGGATGCAGTCTGTTTGGGCTCCTGTGTTCCAGGAGTGTTTCCCCCAGGAGGAGGTGGGCTAAATTATGGCAAAGGTCCCTGTTCGTCAGGATCTTTTGGATTTGATCTTCCAGACTGACTCACACCTGAGCAATCTGTTTGGGCATGCCACCTGGTTTGTCAAACTGCTGTTCTCTATTATCCTAATTGTGGCCATCGTGGCACTGATCATCAACATCACCAAGTTGGCCATGTCGGGCGGCAACCCGCAGGCGCGCAGCGAGGCGATCCGCAATATCTTCATCGCCGGTTGCTGCATGACTGTTCTGGGCGGTCTTGGGCTGATTTTTACCCTGCTCACTGTCTTTATTTAATGCCGCGGGCGGGCGGTAAGGAGGTATGAAAGTTGACACTTAAAGAAGTAGCTCAGCGCATCCAGGCGTCTCAGGGGCAGGCCGAACAGGATCCGGCTGGTGCGCTGAAGAAAAACAGGGACCTGTTCCTAGACCTGATCCGTCAGGACCAGGCATTCATTATTCCGGAGGCAGTTGTCTCTCAGGAGGCTCTGGAGCAGAAATTGTTCCGTCCCTACATTGCCCCAGCCCAAGAGGGTGACCCGCGGCTGTTTCTGCGGGTATTCAGTCATTTGGACCTGGCGACTGTATTCGCTGAGCAGCAGGGCCATAACCAAGTTTGTGAAATTGATGGTGTCGAGCTGGTGCAACTGGCCAAGTCCTATTTTTTGCGGGGCGCCTATGGCTTCCTGCTCAATGACGGCTCTGTCTGGACGGCTATCGCATTCCCAGACCTTCTGACTGATTTCTACAAGGAGATTCTGGGCGACGAGAGCCTGGGTCGGCCTGAATTTATCTCGCTCATTCAGTTCATCAACATGGTCCGGCAGAACTACGCCTATAATATTCAGGTGGGCCGGCCGGCTGTCTATGATGTCGAGAATCGCACCCAGACCCGGTTCACGGATAAGCCCAATGATATCTGGTCGTCTGAGGGCGACTGGGTCTATGAGGATTGCAAACTGGAACACTTGATGATGGCGTCGGGTGCCAGCAACGATACCTTTATTCATATCAAAACGGCCAAGTGTGATATGCGTATCCAACCGGCCTATCTGCGGGCAGCCCTCTGTGCCGTCGGCATGGGCGACCGCCGGACACAGCCTGATTTGAACTTCCACGCAGAGTCGATTGCCCTGGATTACCGGATGCAGGATTTTGACTTGGAACGCTTCCCCCTCCAATGTGAGCTGGCAGAGCTGCCCAGGCTCGACGAACCGGAGCCGGAACCTTCCGTACCGGAGGAGCCGCCCAAGAAAAAAGAAAAGCCGAAGGCCAAGAGGCCTGACTTCATCGCCCTCCTGCTGTCCAAGTTCAAAAAGCCGGACAAGGAGGAACTCCCCGAGGAGCCGGCCGAAGAGGTGATGGATGTACCCCCAGAGAAAAAAACGCCTGAGCCGGAGCCTGAAAAGAAGAAATATAACCTGGACCCGAAGCTGATGGTTAAGCTATTTTTTGGTGCCGCCTTCCTGATCATCCTGGTGGCCGTCATCATACAGCTGATGAAGCCGACGCCCATCGACGACCTGAAGGACGCCATGGAGGCCGGCAACACGGTGGGGGCTGTTGAGCTCTACAATGAGTGCATCACCCGCGACCCTGAATGCAGGGAGGAGCTGCTCCAGCTGTTCGCAGCCGACCTGCAGGCAAGCCTGGATGGGTATGCGGACGATACTGTAACGGCCAATCAGCTGGCTGAAAAGATTAACAACTATAAGACCATCCAGGTTCTCCAGGAAAAATGCGACGCCGCCTACCTACAGGCCTCGGCCCTGGAGCAGTCCAAGATCAATTATAATAAGGGTCTGGTGGAGACCTCCATGGTGGCCCGGCTGACCGTCTGGCGAGGCGTTATCCCTGAGGACATCGGCTCTATGACGGACATGAAAAACGCTCTGGAAACGAACGCCGACCTGTACAAGAGTCTCATGTTCGAGGAGGTCAAGGGGATGGATCGCGGCCCGGCCCTCTCAGCCCTAATGCTGCTTCAGTCCTACTATCCCAACGACAAGGATGTTGTAGATAACATTCAAACCTGGCGGGAACAGATGGCCACCCAACAGATCCCAGACAGCGTTGACGACCCACCGACCGGTACCGGCAGCCAAGATGACTGGCCCATTACGATGGGTGAGATCTCCGTGCGGTACAATGGTACCGGCTATGACCTGTATATCCCCTGGCAGAACACCTCCGGACGCCCGATGAACGGGCCTCTGTTTTCTGTGACAGCCCTGGATGCCGATGGCGCGGCTGTTGTGTCTACTATTGTAGGCGAGGATGGGATGCCCTTCTCTTATAGTCAGTTTGTCGCTGACGCCGGGCAAGGCCCCTATGAAGATGGGTTTGTCTGGCCTGAAACGGCTTACTGGAACAATGCCTGGGTGACCGACCAGCGCATTGAAAGTGTCCGGCTGGACAGTATCTCAGTGAACTACACGGACGGCTCCAAGGAGGACCCTATGGATTGGAGCTACACCGCAACCGGTGAAGAGCTGGAGAAAGAACTGGAAGATGAGGCAGCGCCGTGGATGTCCTGGGAAGATTTCTTGGGCGCCGGCTTGTCGTGACAACAAATTAGAAAGGGAATGACAAAAAATCAATAACCCACCGCCTATAGAGGCGGGGGTTTGCCGGAAGGCAGACTCTGATTGATTACCCTTGGCGGCCCTGGTAAGTCTACGGATACTACCGGGAGCCCGCTCCGTTATCCGGGAATAGATAGGCACCGGCGGATGTGACGCCCAAGTCTGCCGCACTGCGGCGCATGGTTAAATAGCCCTGATGGGTAGGGACAGTGCTATGCGTAAAACCCCGGAATAACATTGGGTAAGGGCACCCTACAGGCTTCGGCCTGAGCGGCTCTCTTGGTTATAGCCGCTTTTTTAGAGAGGAGGAGTCAAACACCATGGTATATGTGCAAAATCATCTTGGTCAGCCGCTGATGCCTACACAGGACCACCGTAAGGTACGGCTCCTGCTCAAGGCCGGCGCCGCCGTTGTAGTACGGCGGACACCATTTACGATCCGGCTGACCACCAGAACCAAGACCTATGTCCAGCCAGTCATCCTGGGTGTGGACGCCGGCAGCAAGACAGTTGGTATGTCTGCGGCTACTCAGATACTTTCAAGGCGTTGTTCTCCAGTATTGCCGATGAGACTGATATGGGTGAGCTGGATGTCTCCGATATCCTGAAGGACGCCACCATCGTCTATACCTTTGATGCCAAAACCAGCCAGCTGCAGTCAATCGTGATGGATGAGTTTGAGGTCGATATCTCCAAGGCTATGGAGCAAAGCGATCCTTCGATTGGCGAGATGAGCATGACCATGAGTATGGAGCTGAACATCTCCGATTATGGCAAGATCACCGCCGATGATGTGGCTGTTCCCAAAAATGTGAAGGACGGCGCTGTGGAACAGAGTGAACTTGAGGCCGATGCCGGCCTCGACATCTCTACTGAGGATATCGGGCTCGGCGATGGAGCGACTTCCATCAGCCCTGCCACATCCGAAGCTCCTATAAACACAGATAAACCTACCGTCTCCCCCTCTTCTATCTCCATGTCTTTTGAAGGCCGTATGCTAAACCTTCCTTTCGACTATTCGATCCTGACCGAGGCCGGCTGGAAGGCCGTCGATGATGGTGAATATTCGTTCCTGGTCATGAAAAATGACAACTATGATGTCGAGATCTATGTCTATGACGACAACTACAGCGGAAAGGAAGCTGACCTCATCTCTGACGGTGTGTTTGGCATTGACTGCAGCGTTGGAGGCTACAATAAGCGGCCTGACATGACCATCGCTGGTTTGATCTGGGGTGCCTCCGATGAGGATGTGAAAGCTGCCCTGGGTGAGCCTGAGTACCTTTCCTCCTCTCCGTATGGCACCAGCTATGAATATACGATTAAGGATGCCTCTGCCAGCATGGAGTATGACATCTCCGTCCGAGTTGACAAAGCTGAAGGCCTGTCCGAGATCGATGTCCGAGCTACAAAGTTCTAATCCTTTATTAACGAAAAATGCGGTGAGGGGTTCTCCGGTCTACCGGAGGACCCCATTGCCCTATCTATGGTCCGTGAGACCTGCCGAAAGGAGTTGTACGACTATGGCAGACCCTCTGCTTCTTGCTGATATGAGCGGTATGAACGCACGCTTCAGGCTGGAAGAAGCCATCCGGTGCGGCGACGCGAACGCCGTTAAGCGGTTCTTCAGTGCAGTACCGGGATTGTCAGAAGCTCCTTCTAAGCAGCCGCAAGGCTGTTTAGGAGGTGAGGTTCACTATGGCAAAAGGGCTACCCAGGTTTGGTAGCCATCTTTCTTTGTTTGAAGAAAAGCCGCCGGCGGCCAGAATGACTGCCGGCGGCATTGCTGTTTGTTGGATCAGTCGTCCAGTTCGGGCAGATCCTCCTCATGGAGGTTGTCGGGCGCCGGCCGCATGACGGCGGCAGCAGCGTCACGAATCTTGGCCTCGATTTCATTGGCCACATCCGGATTATCCTGAAGGAATTGCTTGACGGCTTCCTTACCCTGGCCGATGCGGGTCTCGCCCATGGAAAACCAGGAACCGGACTTCTGGACGATGCCAAATTTGACGCCCAGGTCTACCAGCTCACCCAGCTTGGAGATGCCCTGCCCGTAGAGGATATCAGCCTCGGCAATGCGGAAGGGCGGAGCGACCTTGTTCTTCACGACCTTGAACTTGGTGCGGTTGCCCACCAGGTCAGAGCCACTCTTGATGGCCTCGATCCGGCGCACATCAATGCGGACTGAAGCGTAGAACTTCAGGGCCCGGCCGCCGGTGGTGACTTCCGGATTTCCATAGGCGACACCGACTTTTTCTCGTAGCTGGTTGATAAAGATGACGATGCAGTTGGTCTTGCTGACGGCGCCGGCCAGTTTGCGGAGCGCCTGGCTCATTAGCCGGGCCAGCAGGCCCACATGAGACTCGCCCATGTCACCTTCAATCTCAGCTTTTGGGGTGAGGGCTGCCACTGAGTCGACTACCACCACATCCACGGCGCCGGAGCGGACCAGAGCCTCGCAGATCTCCAGGCCCTGCTCACCGGTATCTGGCTGGGAAATGAGCATCGAGTCAATGTCTACGCCAAGGGCCTTGGCGTAGTTTGGATCCAGGGCATGCTCAGCATCAATGAAAGCAGCCTCGCCGCCCAGCTTCTGGGCCTCAGCCAAGATGTGTAGGGCCAGGGTCGTCTTGCCTGAAGACTCAGGGCCGTAGATCTCGATAATGCGACCGCGTGGGACGCCACCGATGCCCAGGGCAATGTCCAGACCCAGGGAGCCGGTGGGCACTGCCTCCACCGCAATGCCCTGATTCTCGCCCAGACGCATGATAGAACCCTTGCCATAGGCCTTCTCGATTTGGGCCATGGCCGTCTCCAGCGCCTTCTGCTTGTCGGTTGTGCCAGCGGTGTTTTCTTTCTTGATCGCCATGATATTTTACCTCCTTGATCCTGAATTTGATCTTCTATATGTATTATATGCAGAACTCCGTTTTCGCATTTTGGATAAAAGAAAACGGCCCCCGAAGGGGCCGTTTTTTGGTTGCTGCTTAGAACGGCAGCTCGTCGTCCTCGTCCTCGACGGGGGTGAAGTTGCCGGCAGCAGAGGTGTCGGGCTCGGCGGCGGCAGCAGCGGAACCAGCGGCGGGGGCAGGCGCAGAACCATCGCGGGGACCATACTTGATCACCGTGACTGCATCACCGCGGGGCCGGATCTGGTAACTGATGTTACCGTTGTACTCCCGAGCCTCAACAGCCCCGGAGACAACCACAATGGCACCGTCGGCGATCACCTTTGCCAGCCCTTCGGCACGGGTGCCAAAGACAGAGGCGTTGATAATGGTCTTCTTGCCATCATACGCCTTCTCCTTGTTGTATGTGCCGTTGGCCAGGTCGCAGATTTTCTCTGCAGACATCTGGGTACGGATCCCAAACTGGAGATAGGAGTTGCCCTTGGGACTGGTCCCCAGAGGTTTGGCGCCAATGACGGTGCCGCTGACCGTGCAGGCCATGGGCAGGGTTCGGTCCAGACCGTCCTGACGGCTCTTGTAGGCCAGGGTGGCAACGGCAATGTCGCTGCCAACGGTGGGATCCACACCGTCCTTGAAAGACCCGGCATCGATCAGGTTGTCCACCTCGATCTCCAGACGCTCACCCGGATTACCATCCTTGGTGGTGAACTGACGCCATACCAGACGACCAGCCACGACCACATGCCGGCCCTTGTTCAGGACAGAGCTGACCTTCTCAGCGGCCTGGCCATAGAGTTTGATGGTGGCGAACTCGGGAGCAACATAGGACTTCTCCTTGTCATACTCATTCTTGGCCAGAGCCATCAGCTGATCGGCGGCGCAGGGAAGCCCGATGGAAGCAGACAGAAAAGCCTTCTTGTCATCGTGGGCAGCGCTGAAGTAAGGAGCGGGAGAAGAGACATAGCCCTCCAGCTGGAAAGCATAAGGCTCACCCTTGGTTGTCATACCGACACTGTGGGTCTTGTAACGATTCTTGTTCTCCATGGAAATATTCTCCTTCAATGATTTATTTTCCCCAGATTGTGAGGATGTTTGATACTATGCAAAGCGCAAAAAAACAATTCCAAGCGCCTGCGGGCTGTTGGATTGTGCGGACCCAGCAGTTTTTTACCCAAAAATGTGGCGGAGGTTCGTCCTTCTGCCAGAGCTGGGCTGCCTCTCATATGGTCCGTGAGAGCTCCGTGGTAGGGGAAAACTCACGGACCATAAGCGAAGAAGCGACACCCTGGCGGAAAAGAATTTCCCATCCAGCTTTTCTTGGTTAGAAAAGATTGGGCGTCCGCTCATAGGTGACAAATTGAAAACTCAGTCCGTTTTCGAAAACAGGCCGGCTCACTGAAAGCCTCCTCCATGTAGGGTCAGCATCCAGGTTTGGGAAGAACGCATCAGCGCCCTCTGCCTCGGCAAAAACTCTGGTAAGAAAGACCTTTCGGCACTGTCCCAGCATAGCGGCATACACGCTCGCTCCGCCGATGACCCATACCTTCTCTGTGTTCTCTTTAACAGCCATGTGAAGGGCCGCTTTGATGTTGTCAGCAAATTCCACCCTCTCCCGGGCAAATGCCGAATTGTGGGTAAGAACAATGTTCCGGCGCTTAGGCAGTGGCCGACCACCAGGGAGCGAATCCAGAGTCTTCCGGCCCATGATGACTGTCCCATTTGTGGTTAGCTTCTGGAACCGGCGCATATCGGTTGGAATGGAAAACAGAAGCCCATTGTCCTTTCCAATAGCCCAGTTCCGGTCTGCAGCGACAATGGCATTCATCACACGGCCACCGGGATCTGCTCGTGGAATTCAGCTGGAGTGTATCCTTCCATAGAGAAGCTGTCCCGGGTGAAGGCGTAGAAGTCAGTCACCGACTGATCGATGATAAACTTGGGGGCTGGGGACTGCTTTGCTTCCAGCAGCTTTTCCACGGCCGGCACATGCCGGTCATAGATGTGGGCGTCAGCGATGACATGGACCAGCTCGCCTGCCTCCAACCCAGAGACCTGGGCAATCATGTGGAGCAGGACCGCGTACTGGGTGACATTCCAACCATTGGCCGTCAGCATGTCCTGACTGCGCTGGTTCAGGATAGCATTCAGCGTATTGCCGCTGACATTGAAGGTCATGGAATAGGCGCATGGATACAGGGCCATCTCGCTAAGATCATGATGATTGTACAGGTTGGTCATGATACGACGGGACGCCGGATCATGCTTTAAGTCCCAAAGAACCTTGTCTACCTGGTCCATGTCACCCTGCGGATAGTGGTGCTTCACGCCCAACTGGTAGCCGTAGGCCTTGCCGATGGAGCCAGTCTCATCGGCCCACTGGTCCCAAATCTTGCTGTTCAGGTCGTGGATGTTGTTGGACTTTTTCTGCCAGATCCAGAGCAGCTCATCCACCGCCGTCTTCCAATAGGTTCGGCGAACGGTGAGGATCGGGAATTCCTTGCGTAGGTCATAGCGGTTGATCACACCAAATAGTTTGATGGTGTGGGCAGGAGAACCATCGTCCCATTTGGGCCGCACTGGGCAATCCGTATCCCATACCCCATGGGCGAGGATATCCTTGCAGTTTTGTACGAAAATTTGGTCTGCGTAACTCATTTTAATTTTTCCTTTCATTTTTTTGGGAAGGGTCCGGGGAATTTTTCCCCGGACCTCCCTGCCTGATTAGATGTACATATACATATCGTCGTTCGGTGCCGGCTTGATATTGATCTTCCCATCCAGGTTTGGATATGCCTTGGCGAATCGCTTAGCCTGGTACTCGGTGATAGTCCGCACCTGCTTATCCAATTTCCACTGGGTGAGCTTCAGCGGCCAATCAGGATCTTTGCAGATCTTGGGGTCGACTGTGTCGATGAATGCCTTCTCCTGCTCCTCCCGCTGGCGGATGTAGTCCATCGCCTTCTTGAGGTAGCGGATGGCATAGGCGTAGTCGACAACCTTACCGCCGATTGTCCAGCCGCCCAGCTTATTATTGGTGATGACCCACTCCAACCAAACCGAGTTCATGTAGGTCAGGTTCACGAACTCATTGTTGTAGAGCTCAAAATTGGACCTAGACTCGGTGCCAGTGCGCCAACCACTGGATGCCTTGGGTACAGACACAAACACATGACGCTGGGTCTCCGTGTACCGCTCCAGGATCTCCACCTCCGGGTCCAGTGAGTTGTCGGCTCGGCAGCAGTAAGGCCCTGCGTATTTGGGGCTGCCATCCGGCTTCTTGCCAACCTCATAGCGGTAGCGCAGCCATTCCTCCGGCTCGTCGTATTCCACAACATTGGCCTTATAGAGCTTGCAGTCCTCCACCGAGCAGTCATGAGTCCGGTTGCGGTCTCCCCTACCCCGGGTATTCTGCCAGGTGTCAGAGCGCCAGCCCCCATAGAAACTGCGGTCTCGCTCCGGAACCAGATACTGGATTGTGAGGAGCTGGTCGCCCTCGTGGACCTGTTTGTTGCATAGAGCCAGGATGTTGGTGAAGGAGCCAAACCGGTTGTCAGTCAGAGATTTGTCAGCCATTGAATAGATAACATACTCAGACTGCTTGTTTAGCTTAACGCCCTCCGGCAACGGCAGCAGCGGCGAGTTATCAACAATACCTTGAAGGATATTGTAGACAAACGCCCTGGAGATGATGCCATCTATGATCTGCTTGCGGGCTTCCTTCTGCGCCTTCTCATATCGCCTCCGGTCACTCTCAAAGTGGAATTCCTTGGGTTCATCTGGGGTCACCTCAGTGATGACCCGGCTGACGATCAGGTCGTCGCTGATGTGAACGCGGTCTTCGTCCGTCCAGCCCAAGTAGACATTTTCACCGTTGCGGATGACAATGCCTACCGTCCGGCCATGATAGTAGTCGTAGTCCTCCAGCATGTTGCTGTACGGAGAATCTTCCTTGCGCCCAAGCGTGCGCCCAGTCCGGCTCAGCCGAACCAACATGACACAGCGGTCGTTGGGTGCGAATGTCTCCAGAGCCAGCGGATGATGCTGAAGGAAACTCTCGAACATACCCAGCTTATCCCACTGCAACTCATACAAAGAGGCGATGCGGCCCAGGTCCTCATCCAGGAAGCGCAGCTTCTGATAGATGACGATCGGTTCAGTGTTAGGAGCATTCTTACCCTTACGGATGTGGGCGAACTTGACAACCTCACCGGCATAGCAGCGAATGGCATAGAGCTGCGAGTCCAGGAGAAAAATCTGGTTCTCCAGGCTTTCCTTCATAGCCTCCATCTCGGCCATCTTCTCCTCCAGCTGAGCCATCAGATTCTGCTTCTTCGCCTCCAGAGTAGCCTGCAGGGCGTCGATTTGGGCCTTCAGCCCGGCTAGTTCCTTGGAGCGGGCGTTCCGGATGTCCTCCTTCTGCTGCTCCAGCGCGTCGATCGCCGACTTATTTTCCTCCAGCTTGGCGGACAGAGCGTTGCCGGTAAGCAGCCCCTGCTGGTCGGCAGGGACGATTGCAGAGCCCTCAGAGCCCATGGGCACCGAAAGCTGGGCCCGGAGCTCGGCCGGCGTCACATCGGACAGGTCGGCCTCCGGGATGTACTCCAGGTACTTTTCGGGCGTAGGAACGACGATGCCCTTGTCAGGGTTGCCCAGGTACAGGTAGGCATACTTACCGTCCCCCCAGGCGCCCACCTTCAGTGGCTGTCCATACTCGTCAGAGAAGAGATGGAACTGCTGAATGCGGGTGATTACCGCCTCGCGTGTTTCTTTCCAGGCTGTCTCCTTGGACCGACCGAACCCGCCGTAGCCGCCCTGAGGCTGGAACATCTCGTCTACCGCGCTGTCGACTCGGCTGCGCTTGTAGCCTTCTCGTTGACCCTTAGTGGCCTTCCGCATCTGATCATGGGCGGCGTCCATGGCATCCAGAGTCTCCAGGCTGGAGTACCAGGCCAGGTAACCGTCATAGTCGGTGAAGCGGGCGGAGCCGTTTCGTTTTTCAGACATGTATTTACCTCCTTTTAGATTGTCTTCCCCTTCGATATGTGTCTCCAAATCGCGGGATGATTGAATGATATGCAGGTTGGCCGCTGTCCATTCAAAAGGAGATGTCAGGCGGGATATGCGTGCGAAAATCGGCGCGGGTGAGTGACAGGGAACGGGCATCCAACCGCTTTTTCTTCGCCCCATTGCTGCGCTCGATGAGTTCCAGAAGCCGCTTTCCATCGATCATCTGGATTCCCTGTTCTTTCCCGTATGCGGCTGCAGGAGCCGAAAAAGAACTTGTTGTTACAAACCACATCTGGCTGGCCCTCATTGAGGAGTTGGCTCCTACCAGCTTCTGCAGAGCCGGCCGCCCGATCTTGTGGTTCGCAGCATAACACTTGCACTCCATGATGGCTGTCTCTCCATCCCTGGAGAGCAGGATGTCATACCCGCCATCGTTGGCAGGAGGAGTCACTTCAGCCTTGTACCCGAGCTGCCGGAAAATGTCGGCGCAGAAGTGCTCGAATCCAGCAGGAGACTCCTCATAGCGAGAGACGATTTCAAAGACAGAGTTTGCCTCGGTCTGACTGAGCTGCTTCGACAGCGTCGCTTTCTTTTCCAACTCTTCCTTGCAGAGGCTGATACGCTGTCCCTTCTTGCGCATTTGCTGCACCAGACAGTACATCTCCCAGGGATCATGGCCCTCGATTTTCCAATGAGAAAACATCAAAGTACTGAGTGGGCGGATGATGTTATTGTTAGACAGCCTGCGGTCCCTGGTCCCATCAGCCTTGGGACGCTCCCAATACGGATACTTCAGCCAAAAATGTCCAGACGAAAGTTCGTCGTCGGATTTTTGCACGACAAATCCAGATGGAAGATCAACTCCGACCTCTTGCGCGAACTCCTTGGCCCATCTCTTTTGGCGAAGAATCTTTCTGGGGTTCCATGTGCCAAACAGCACATATAGCATAAACCCACCCATCCCGAGGAGGAACATGAGTAGCCCCATCAGAAAAAATATAGTAATAGCATCCAAAATCCCATCTCCTTTCTATGTCCCCTATCCTATGCAAACCTGCGGATTGGGATTTCCTGTTATATGGAGAAGGGCCGGCTCTGGGCCGGCCCTGTATTGGCTGGAATCAGATCACCATGGTTCCGCCCTTCATCTCATGTTGGAAAGTCTCCGGGGCCCGGACTCGATACTTCCGGTTCTTCATCCCATCGATATCCCGTTTGGCAGCACTGAGGGAATCAGGCGTTACACTGGAAAGCAGCTTCCCCAAGATGTGGGCTACAAGATCGGTATCTTTGATGGCGCGGCGCTTCAGACGCAGCTCCTGCAGCCGGCGGAAACTCTTGTAGCCAACTGCCGCATTGGCATTGGCAAACTCGACAAAGTGCATCTCATCCGCGATCTCCCTTTCCACACGGGCAAGCGCCGAACAAAGGTCTGGAACACGCACTGTCTTCAGCTCAATGTACCGTTCAAGGACGGCCAGCAGGTCATCGGACAAAGCCACACTGTCGTTGCCCTTTGTGGTGTCGCAGCCCGGCTCCGTGGTGGCCTCCAACAGGGTCGCCATCGCAGGCGTGGCGCCAGGCTGAGGCTCACTGGGAGGCTGATTTGCTGCAGCTGCCTGTTCTGTGCTTGGCTTGGTTGCACCAGCCGTTCCCTTATCAGGGGCTTTATTGGCCCAAGCCGGGAGCGAATACCGCATCAAGATCTCTTTCGGGAGCGGCTCCGAATAGCTGGGGCCGGAAGGTGGCAGCTCGACAGGGACAAACCCGAGACCGGAAACAAACCTAACCTGAAGAGCCTCCTCGATAAACTCTTGAGCCCGAATCGTGGATCCGTGTTTGACCGTACTCGGGAGTGAAGACTGGACTGTCTGTGCAGTCTTGCTGTCCGGAAACACATAGATGGGGCATTTCCCCTCCGCCAGCTCCTTGTGACTCAGCCATTTTTCCGGGCCAAGCACCAGGAATGGGGATGTTCTGCAAATGAAATAGTGAGTGCTTGCCATTTTTTAGTTCACCTCCTAAATTTGACGGCCCAGCCATGTCCCCTGCAGTTCCTCAGGTCCATCGCCCACCGGGACGATGAAATTACCGGCGGCAATCGACTCCAGAATACTGGTATCGACCCGGACATACACTGGCTTCCGATCTCCATCTGTTTTATAGAAGATGGAGATCCCTGGGTCGGCCGTTTTGAACGCTCCCGGCATATTACTCTGGCGGAGCATCTCATCCCGGTCGGCCAGCATGGCCCGGTTGAACCCCCGCCGACTCAGCTCCTGCAGCAGCCGTGCTTTGGCTACCAGCAGCGCTTTCAGCTTGGTGGGCGGTTCGCCCTCCTCCCCGATTGGAAAATAGAGGAGGAAGAAATGTACCGGACTGTCCAACAGCCATCCAGAATCCACAAACCCATGGTTCATGAAGGAGAGTTCCAAGCTGAAGTACTGGCAGTTCTTTGCGTAACCGGGATATTCGGCTATATAGGTCGTATAGGGACCTTCCTGCAGAACTACATCGATGCCGCGGCTCCGGGAACTGTTCAACATGCGGGTGAAGGATAGTGGATAGGGCTCCTGGATTGCCGATTCCAGGGGTGCGTACAGGTTTGCGTCCAGGTCAGACGCATAGCTGACATAGGGACGGGCGAGAGGTTGGTATTGTGTTGTGTTCATGATTTTGAATTCACCTCCCTCTGCCCTTCTGGGCCTTTTCACTTATATTATATGCAGAAGTGCGTATTCGTATTTTTGGCAGGAATATGGCGAGATTTGAGGCCTTTTTTAGCGAAGAAATGTAGCGGAGGATATCTTCCTTGCCCATGGATTTGTCGTGGGCAGGCTCCGTTCCGGAGCCTATGTGTGGTCCGTGAGACCTGCTTGTTCGCCGCGATACGGAGTTAGCCGTAGTACAAAACGCCGGAACCTCACGGACCAGACATGGGTTCCTGGTGAAGAAGCCGGCCGTGGCGAGCGCCAAAACAAACCTTCCTCGTTGCATTTCTCCGGTAAAAAAGACTCGCTCCCCACCAATATAGAATTAAAGCCCCCTGCATATCATCCAAGCAGAACCCGATTAAGGAGAAAACCAAACCAAAAGGAGGGATACATACTGATGGTTGAAAAACTAAAATTCGGGAGCCTGTACATGGACGGCCAGCCCAAGGAGGTTGGCGGCTGGTATCCCAGCAACGAGCCGGCCCTCAGGCTGGGCAACACAGTCCCTGGCAAAGAGATTACATGGATCAAGTCAGGCGACATCTACATTGCCGAACAGTGCCTGATCAGCTTTATCAGCTTCAACAACATAGCCCGCTGGGGATACACGGAGCCGGTAAAGATGAACATCGACGGGCGTCTGGCCACCATCCGGCTGCTCAATGTAGGTGAGTGGAAAGGTGCCCCCAATGAATGGGACGACGCCCTGAACAGGGTCGGTGATGAGCGAAGCCTCTGGAACGGTGGAAAGAAGGACGAATGGGATTCTGGACTTGCTTTCTTTGGAGCGAAGAAAAGTAAATCCTCTCCCCTCATCGTTCGCGGCGAATACGGCCAGCCCCGGAGTTTCCATGTAGTTGGCCGCGGGTTTCTGATCTCTGGTCCCGATGATGCATCACCCAGTATTGGCTGGCGGCCGGCGCTGGAGTTCCGAGTCGATAGGGATGCCGTCCCTGGCGACCAGCTCTGTATCAAGCTAAGGCACAGCTGGGTGCGCGGCGTTCTGCTGGAGAAGACTAACTATGACCTGATCTTAAAAGCCATCCCGGAGACCCCATTTGGACTGCTGAAAGCAGAGGGCTGTCTTCTGCTCGATCATGAGAAGGGCCTTGCGGCTGTAGAGAGACAGGCTATCATGGATATTCAAATTGAGGAGGAATAACAATGGAGAAAACAAACGCTGAAATCGTCATTCTGGCGATGCTTCTGAAGGACATTAACATCAAAGCCGGCACCAGGAAAGCTGACTGTCGGCCGGTCATCGAAAAGCTGGATGAGCACATTGACGCCTTCGTGAAGGCGGCCGTGGAAGAGGGATATGCCGAATCTGAGGAGAGCCATCTCCCTGAGGTATTCCCCAGGGCTGACATACGGACGGCCGAGTTTGAGGAGGATATCCGGCGCCGGGCCGAATACCCGGAGTCGCTGTTCCCTATGGCCACCGACATCCTCTGCCGGCGAGTCGAGGATTGGTTCCGTAGAGAGCTGCTGTTTTATGTCTCTGACATTGAACTGGCCTATGGGCTGAAGGTGGAGGTCTCCGGCCTGCTCACCAGCAGCTTCTCCAGCGACTCGATGGCCCCCGTTTCCAAACAGGAGGCCTACATCGAGAAGGTTCAGCAGCTGCAACAGGACGGATGGACATTCCAGGCCAACCACGGCAGTATGGAACTCGTGGACTGTCCCACCAACCATGTGAAGATCCAGCAGATCGTCAGCAACCTGAACGGCCGCCTGTATGAGGTGCTGTTGCAGGGAGACCGCATCCGGAAGTTCTCATTCCGCATTCCAAGCGACCAGTGCCGACAGCTATTCTATCAGCTGTCCGGAGAGGCCCCGGAGAGAAAGAAGCCGGAGAGCAAGCTGGTCACTAAGGACGATGAGGCCGTCATCCAGAAGGCTGTGAAGGATATCCAATTTGCCCTGTCCAGCATCAACATCATGGATGACCGAAGTATTATCCTCTCGCTGCTGCGGAGCTACACGGAGACGATCGAAACTATCCTCGGGTTCAACGACCTGAGATGCTTCAATATCGTCAAGACCCGCCATGCTGAGGAGGCCCGCAAAAATTGCAGTCTCCGGGAGCGGCAGGATAAGATGAGCGAGGCGGCTCTGGAGGGTCTGGATATGTGGGACGCCTACGAGAAGATCGAAACCGGCCTGCAGAAGGTATTCTATACGCTGGGCATGCGAGTCTCCGACCTGCGGGCGTCCAGCTATGCGACTACCCGGTTCTCCGCTATGCCGCGTACCTACTATAAGGAGTGTGCATTGCGGGAGGATTTGGAGTTTCTGCCCGAGCCCGGCGACCGGTCCGTGTATCTGATCAACACCCCGGAGAATATTTTGAACCTGCAGAACGCTCTGTGGGAGACGATGCCTGGGGCCAAGATCGAGAAAATTGAGAGTGCCATGCGCGGCCATGGGCAGGCCGTGAAGAAAATCGACTTCACCATCAGCCCGGCCGACATCGCTAAGCTCCTGGAGAAAACCAAAGACTTGGAGGAAGCTCCTGATTTTTAAGCAAAACGACAAGGGCCTGGCATTTCGCCAGGCCCTCGTTGTTGTCAACTGCCCCGACATATACATTGCCGGAACTTTGTTTGTACAAACAGTGGAGCTATTCCGGCGTTGCTCCAAGCAATTTACCATCTCCCTCCACTGGCGGCCCTGAACGCCATACATAGGGTCCAGAAGGGGCCCCGTGTGGAGAGTGATTCCGGCAAACAGAAATTTCCCTGCCGCATTTCTTCGTTAAAAAAAGGCCCGACAACCGCACATCTCTCCGTGGCAAGATAATGTGCCGTCGTCCGCAGAATGGATGCCGGCTAATCTGCATAAGATTGTTTCAGCAACCCCACTTTGGAGAAATCAAGGAAGGAGAATACATACATGCGCTGGCTTGAGAACCTAATAGGCCTTTATCTGGGCCACGCCGTCATTCTGGAGGTTTGGCAATGGATGGAGGTCCAAATGTACGGTGAAGTCCAGGTGCGGGATGTGGATACCGTCGTTACGCTGCTTTACCTGGCGTTCGTGATGATTGCCTATTGGAAGGGCCGTTGCGATGGTCACAATGACAAGGAGGAAAGCAAACATCAATAACCCACCGCCTATAGAGGCGGGGGTTTGCCGGAAGGCAGACTCTGATTGATTACCCTTGGCGGCCCTGGTAAGTCTACGGATACTACCGGGAGCCCGCTCCGTTACTTAATTGCTTGATTTTTAAGGATATTTTAATTACAGAAGGGAGGAATGGGGCGATTCCTCTCCCACCTACAGAGGTGGGAGTATCCTCGCCCCGATTTTGATGAAAATTGAGGCCGTTAAGAAAGGCGATCTGCTGATCAGCTACCTGGCCGCGAACTATGAAGGCCGTGATACGCTGGTCATCGAGACTGAGAGCCCCTGCTCCAAGCAGGAGTTCATCGCCCTGATGAGGGAGTTGGACAATATGGGAGTTCTGCCACCTAAGAATTTGCGGACACCTGGCGCCACCATCATCATCGAGATGCCCTGGAGCAGCGCCTGCAAGCTGGTGACCAAGTATCACAATGGGAGCATCTCCCTGGCCGCTTACCGCGGTGGGAAGCTGATCTCTGAAACGCCCGATGGCAACAAGTAAGGAGGAGAAAAATATGTATAACAAGCAGGATTTGGAGAAGCTCAAAGGGAATCTGAAGAAGATCGAGGAGTTCTGCAGGCAGAACTATATCCCCCGCATTCCTAACCGGGAGGACCGCATTTCTGTCAACTTTGGACTCATGGAGTCCTACCCTGGGCAGTGGGGCCGGAAGCCGAGGTTCTCTTTTGGCATGGATGGCCGGGGCAATATCTGGTTTCGCATCGGCGACCTGTTCCTGCATTTCGACGAGGACAGGGAGCCCAGCGTCTACAAGAACAATATCTATGGTGAGGACCTGCTCCTGAATTGGAGAAAGGTCAAGGGACTCATCGAGTCCGAGCTTATCATTCTGACTGAGAAGAGGGAACTCCTCGAAAAGTTCGAAGTCTAAAAAACAGGAGGAATTACCATGAAGAATTATGAGAAAATTGCCGATTTTTGCAATGAGGACCCTGTCCTCTTCCGGCAGGCCTTCGTGGCTTTTGCTGGGCTCGGCGCCGTGAAGATGAAACATCTCACCCCGGCCATGTTTGATGACAAGAACGATCTCTCAGATGAGGACATCGAGAAAGTCGTGGAGATGGCCAAGCTGATGGCTGAGCTGTCTTCGGACGCCCTGTTCGCCATCATCCAGCGCAATCTGCCTGCCGTCGAGGGTGACGACAAGGAGGTTCCCTTCCTCCATGAGTTCGGCGATGAGGACGACATCTGCCCTTGCTGCGGTGCTGAAATCAAGTACTGCGGCGAGCATGATCCGGACGATTCCGGGTATACCATCGACTGGGAGTGTCCCGAGTGCGGCGCCACCGGTAAGGCAGGCTACACGGCTGTGTTCGACCGCCACTACAAGGTGCGAGATGCCATTGGACATGATGTCCCTGGGCGTGACCATTAAGGAGGGCTGGGCCAATGGAACGAATCAGCAAAGATCGCTACTATCTCAGCATTGCTGAGATGGCCGCTCAGCGGAGCACTTGCCTGCGCCGGCACTATGGGGCCATCATCGTGAACAACGATGAAATCGTCTCGTCCGGCTACAACGGCGCCCCCCGCGGAGAAATGAACTGCTGCGACTGCGGCTACTGCGAACGAGAGGCCAAGGGCGTGCCTAAGGGCGAACGCTACGAGCTGTGTGTCGCAGTGCATGCCGAGCAGAATGCCATCATCTCTGCTTCCAGGCGGGAAATGGATGGCGGGACCATCTATATCGTCGGCATCGATGCCAAGGATGGCTCCTATGCCAACCCGGCGCCCTGCCTCATCTGCCGACGGCTCATCGTCAATGCGGGTATCACCCGCTGTGTGGGGCTGGTGAACGGCGAGGTGCGGGATATTCCACTGCATAGTCCGGAGTGAATCTCCCCGCAGCTAAAGCAGGGGGTCTTACGGCGGCACAGATAAAATGTCTTCCAGCAAGGCGACAACTTAATCGTTTTCCAAACAAAAAGGGTCTGGCGTTACGCCAGACCCTTTTGTTGTGTTCAGTTGTCGATGAGCGACTCATTGATATCGACGATTTCATCGGCCTCATAAACATTGTTTATGAGGAAGCCGTGCTTCAGGCACACCCATCCAGGAATCTCCTGAACGGCGTCTCCCCAGTTGAAGTTCCCGCAGGTCCTGTTCAGGACTTCTTTGCCCTCTTCCGTCTTCAGAAAGTAGGCAGCGGCGGCCCGGACACGGGCATTTGCATCAAAGTGAAGGTCGGCAGAGAGGATCTCTGCGCACCAGCAATTCTTCTCCGACCACTCCTCCCCGAATAGGTGGAAGCTGAATACTAGGGGTACCAGCTCCACGCTGTAGCCGTGGCTACCGTTCTCATGTCCGCTCTGGAAACAAACCAAAGAGGACAGTGGGTCGGCGGTGATGCACTTCCCAATGGTCGTGCCACCATCCGGGAATCGGAACTCCGGGACGACCTGATAGCGCTCCTTGTCACTAACCAATTTCACCGTGAGGCGGACGCCCGATGTGAAGGCGGCCTCGTACAGGACAAACTCATCATCCTGAATGACACCGGCCTTTTTGGCCCCCGGCGAGAGAGCGGTCAGATTGTGCTTCATCAGGTCGCGGGTATATTTCAGCACCTGCGGGCAAATCGGAACCTGAACAAAGTGCTTTCCAGACATATTTCTTCCTCCTTAAAATTCGATATCGTCCAAATCAGGAATCTCCTCGCCCAACCAGGAGGCGGCACGCTCCGCAACCGACTGCGGGATATAGCTTTCGCCATCCGGCACAGCCCGGCCATCCTGCAGGGCAGCCCGCATGATGCCGGCAACCTCTTCAGAATCCTCGGAGATCAGCACCTGGCGCACCTCATCGCGGCTGAGTACGAAGGACACGCCGACGCGGGCCCAGAGCTTGTAGCCGCCAGTTGGGCCCGGCTTAGGCTCGATCCGGGTGGAGAGCTCCTCCACCCGGCGGGCCACAGCCAGCTCCAGGTTCTGGGCAACATCAGCGGGTTCTGTCTCCCAGGGAATCTCCTGGAAGGAACTGACCTCCTTGGCCAGCAGCTGGTTCAGCAGAGCAGCCCGATCCTCGGCAGTCATGGCTGCGGAACCATCCGTCCTGCGGACCTTTTCCTCCAGCTCGACGATCTTCTCAGACAGGGCAAAGTCAGCCCGATCCAGATCGTCATCGCAGAAAAGCATATACAGGGCCATCCAGCGGAAGGCCAGGTATTTTGAGATATTTTTCTCCACGATTATTTTTCCTCCTATTTCTATTTTGTCGTATATCCGCCAGTTCTGGCGTATCGGGCCTCACGGGGCAGGTTTTCTTTGATCCAGGCCGAGAGCCGTCGCCTGGTGGGCGCAAGGTCGTCGTCCTCGAACTTGAGAAGCTGTTCCCAGAGCCGGGTACTGGTGTTTTCATAGGTATCGGCCAGCGTGTACTCGCCGGAGTCACCCTCGTCCCTCAGCCACTTAACCA
Organism: Lawsonibacter asaccharolyticus; assembly: GCA_003112755.1. Lineage (NCBI taxonomy): Bacteria > Bacillati > Bacillota > Clostridia > Eubacteriales > Oscillospiraceae > Lawsonibacter > Lawsonibacter asaccharolyticus. Next base: position 375,810 of record BFBT01000002.1, read on the forward strand.
GTTTTGCGGGATCGCACTCCTGGTATTTGAGCCGGGAGACAATGCCCAGAAAAAGGTCGGCCTCCTCGCTGAGTATCGCACACATATCCTGGTCCGGGTGCCCATACCGGTAGTGCCGGATGATTCGGGCAACCAGACGGGAAATATCCTCCAGATAACTGATGCAGAGGTATTCCTGGACATCTCCAGGAACCTCGATCATGGGGATCCGCTCCAGCATCGAAGGTTCCACCGGCGTTGTGGTGAAAAATTTCGAGTACCGGCTGTACTTCTGCTGGACGAGGTCCTGCAGACCATCCTCGGGCACCCGAAGCAGGACATTGGCATCCAGCAGAGCCGCCCAATAGGGAAGACTTTCGCCGTCGCAGACATACACCAGGTTCCGGTCTTCGCAGCAAAGGTAGGAGTTACGGCCGCAGCGCGGTCGCAGTCCCTCCTCCCTGATATGCTCCCACGACTCCTCAGTCGTGAGATGATACATGTACTTCATGTCTCCAGCCCTCCTTCAAATATCCGTCCTTAGGCATTGATCCAGGTGGATGCGCCTGCCGTTGGCATTGAAGTAAGGTCGGCCGCCGCCCGTGTAGTAGACCTTGGCTCGGTGAGCGATCTGCTCCCGGTCAGTACCTACGAACAGCCAGCGCACATGGTCCTGGTCGATAATGTCGACCTCATAGCCAGAAAGGCCCAGACTGTAGTATCCTTTCATGGTCAATATCTCCTTTCCATTACTCTCCTTCAGTGTGGAACACCCGGCGGTGGTCATCCTCATCCAGACGGTCGTTTGGCCAGGCTCGGGTCACAAAACCAGGGGTGACTTCATACTCTCCGGCATTGTGAGGGTAGATGCCATCCTTACTCTCGACAGGAGTCCCATCGTGCTTTGCGATGCGTTCTACAGGGACCTCGGCAATTTCCTGCCTTGCCAGGTTCGGACGGCCTGGGTCAAAGCCACAGAGGCCTTCGCCGCCAGGAGAGTACTCAATCAGGGCAAGTCGCTGGTCGGCCTCGCCGGTCTTGGGATTGACTCTCCAAACCTCAATCCCCGGATATTCAGGGTCTACATAGGGAGTCGCAACAAGCGATCCACCGGGCGTCCGGATGGAGAATCCTTCCAAGACGCTCGCATTCCAGGTGCTTCCATACTCGGCAATCGGCAGCCGGATCTGGGCTCCGTCTCCCTCTTCGGTGATATAGACGGCCAGGAAGGCGTCACCATTCCGGCCCACTGCCATGCAAGGAGCATCGGACAGGAGGACACTTTTTGCGACCCATGTGGTAATGAAGAGCTGCTGACCAGTTTCAAGGCCATCCAGATTTTCTGGATTCAGGACTCTTGTCGGTCCCCTCATTTTACACATCTCCTTCCTTCAGCGCAGAGGCATCACGCGGTATGCCTTCAGCCAATAGCGCAGGTCAGCAATGGCCTCATTGGGGTCGTCATAGCTGTCCCATACGATGTTTTTGTCAAAGTCTCCCTCGTCGCTGATTGTGTCCACAGTCACATCGTAACTGCCGTCATCGGAGTTAATGAAGCAGCAGATGTAGTAGTCGCGGAATACGATACCGTAGGCGCCGCGGGCATCCACATAGAAGCCAGGCAGCCGGGCGGCGATGATTGGTTCCATTTTGGGATCGATGTCAATGCTGAATTTCATGTTGTTCTCCTCCTTAATATGTATAATGCTCCACCTTTGTTGTGTCTCCAGATTGGGTGCTGTTTAGATAGTATGCAGGGATGATCAAATCAATTTTGTGCAGACAGCTTCTGCACAAATTGGACAGAGTTTGAGGTTTGAGTCTTTTCTAGCGAAGAAATGGGCGGAGGTTCGGTTTGCTTGCTGGAGACTGTGGCACGGGCCGGTTCCCTCGCAGGAACCTATGCCTGGTCCGTGTGGTTGCTCTCCCCTGCTGGACATCTTTGGGCTGGGTGTAGCGCACAACTGGCAGGTTGGCTCATTGCTGCAGCCTTTCGAAGAAAGGTTGTGCGGTCTAAAACGATTAGCCCTGCGAAACGGTTTCGCCCAAGCTGCTCCGGAAGAATGGCTCACTCCTGTCCTGCATATGATACAGACAGAACCCCAATTTTGGAGATATGGCAAATTTTCAGGAGTTCAATCATGGAGGCTGTTTCGTTTTGTGCAGGGGTTTGGCATCCACACGGACCCCGGCATAGGTTCCCTACGGGAACCGGCCCGGGCGATAGCCCCCGGTAAGAAAGCCGAACCTCCGCCCATTTTCTTTGTTAAAAAAGACCTGCATCCTCGAAAAAAAACACAGGCGCCAGAGGGAAACTCCTCCGACGCCTGTTTGTTGTTGCAAACGATCAACTCTTCTGAGCCATCGGTACAAAGTCTGGGCATTTCAGCACATAACCATAGTCCCGAGCGATCCGCCGTTTCGACTCTTCGCTGAGACCTGCCGGACAGAGATAGTTCTCATGTTCCAGGCAGCAGTCCTTGGCGCATCGCTTGCATATGCAGTCCGCCCAATCGCAGCCGGCCTTAGTGCTCCTTCTCCTGCTCATCCTAATAGATACCTCCCCAACAGAATTGCCGCGGGAATACAGACACCCAGGTATAGGAGCATCAGACAGAAGATCCGCCGACTTTCCCGCAGTCGGAAATAGTCCCCAACGACCTCCTTCAGCCGGTACTCCTTCTGCTCCTCCTGATATGCATTGAGCTTGCACTCGCCGCACCGGTCCCAAAAGACCAAGACTGAGGTAATGCCCAGAATCGAGAGGTGGTGCAGAGCAACTAGGATAAAGAGCCCAAAGAGGAAATACCTCATTCGTCCTCACCGTCCTCCTCCGAAGGGGCCTCGCCGAATTCCTCCAGAAGCTCCTCATAGACAGCGTCGGAGCTGTACTGATCACCCAGGTTGTCCATCTCGGCCAGCCGGGCGGCGACCTTGAGCAGCCGCTCCTTGTCAGTCAGGATCTCATCGTCAGAGACGGCGAAGGGCCAGCTTTCAGTAGTACCAGCCTCGAACTCGATGTAGTCCAGTACATCCTGTAGGGCCGTCAGCACATGGAGCAGCTCGCGGTCCTCGGTGGAAATGCCCAGCCCCTCCAACATAGCCTCCAGATACTCCTGCTCCTCCTCAAAATCCATGCCCTGTTCGGACATATACTTGAAGATGTTGTGCAGTAGCGTTGCAGCCTTGCCGTGGATGCCGTACTTGCTCGCCAGGTAGTCCACATAGCCGTCCTTGGAATCCGGTTTCGGGAAATCAGGATTCTCCCCATCCGTGGACTTGAACTCGACCTCCCGGAAGCCAAAGGGTTGGTCCAGGTAGTTCTTGCCGTCCATCCGGACTACATCCCCAACCGACAGAGACCGCATCGTCTTGCCGTTGGGCCTGTCGTCGCGGTTGAACATGGAGTGGATGCATTCCAGTACGGCGTCAGTTCCGAGGCCGCTGGGTACTTCTACCGGACCGGCGAACACCGGGGAGTAGTACTGCGCCGGGACAGGCGCCTGAGAGTCATCCTTGTGCATCTCCAGCAGGAAACCGCAGTCGTGCAGGCTGGCATAGGGAGCCTGGAAAATAATGATGTTCTTCGTCATGTTGTTCGTTCCTCCTAAAATAATATGTATTCTCCTGAAATTGGGATGCTGATGCATGCTATGCCTATCTGTAGAAATCTATTCTGTTTGGGAATCTTGTGACAGGAGGTCTTCCTTAGCAAGGAAATGTGGCGGGAGTTTTCCTTGTTGCCTGATGCCGCAGCCCGAGCCGGCTCCATTCCGGAGCCTATCTCGGGTCCGTGAGACCAGCCTGGACTGGTTGTTAACCATAAACAATTAGATTGCTCCGCGGTTGTGCCAAACGACCAGGGCGGAATGGTTCTAGGCAAACTCGCATATCGTAATCACATGCGGGAAGAGAAAAACTATTGGCGAAAAACGAACAAGCTGTCCAAGAACTTAATCGGTTATGAAAGCGAGGCAGCCTCCGAATCTTCGGAGGCTGCTTTCTTTTGCCCTTACTGTCGCTGCCGCAGCCACTCCTCCGCCTCCTGCTTAGCCGCCAGCAGAGCCCGCATAAAAACATCCGACCCGCCCTTGTCCGGGTGGTTCACCATGGCCATCTCCCGGAAGGCCTTCTTAATTTCCTCCTCTGACTGCGGCAGATGATCCAGTCCCAGAATGGCGCAAAAATCGGGCAGCGACTGGGCCGGCGGCAGGCTCTTCATGCCGGCAATCCAGTTCTGCAGATCATAGATGCCACGGTCCACCAGTCGAGCCAGATCCTCCAGGGCCAGCACTACTTGGGCGAAGGCGTCAGAGCCGTAGGACAGATTGTGTCCCCGCGCCTGGGCGTTCTGGACAGAATGCTCGAAGCGGTACAGGCTGCCCTTGTAGTGGAACTGGACCCAGCAGCCGGTTCGGTTGCAGTCCCAGTCGTATTGCTCCGGTTCAATTCCAAGCCGCTCCATCACCTTGCCCAGCTTTTTCTCATAGAACTCCAGGGATGCGTATTGTTTCCTCTCTGCCATTTTTCGATTAGCCTCCTTTCTAATACCGGACTACCCGCAGGGGCAGTCCTCTTTTCTTTGCCTCGCCGATCGTATGTGCCGTACCTCGGGATTGTCCATCCCAGAAAGCGACTACCGCATCGGCAGCATCCAACATCTGCAAATTTCGCACCATGCCAGCCCGCCTGCCCAGGCGCTCCCAGTCGGCCGGAAACTCCAGCACTTGGATGCCCCGCTCCCGGGCATAGCGGGTACCCAGTGTGTCGGCGCCGCGGGCTATGCCTGAGATGATGGCGGTTGGCCTCTTCTCGCGGAAGAACTGGTCGCACTTAGCCTGGAGCAGCCCGTAGTCGGCAAAATCACGGCCGCCGGCGATGATGACCTGAAAACCCATAGGGCTGCTCCTTTCCCTGCGTGGCTGGGTCGTAGCTGACAACATGGAGAGGCAGGCTCCGCATGATGGCCTCATTTTCCAGCCAGGCGGTCCATTGGTCTCTGCCGTCCCAGAATAGCACGACTGCACCCGTCTTGTCCAGCATGTGGCGGTACCGGGCCCGGGCGGCGGCAGGCGTCTCCTGCCAGGAACTGGGGAAACGAAGAACAGGGCTGCCCCAGGCTCCGGCATAGCGGATGGCCAGCCGCTCGGCGCCCCTGGCACAGCCGGAGATGATGGGCGTCACGCCCTTGCCCTTGAGGTATCCGTCCAATTCGCGGCGGAGCAACTCGAAATCGGAGAAGTCGGTGCCGCCGCTCACTAGAACACGAAAGCTCATGTCCTGGCCCCCTTACGGTCGAAGAAACCCTCCTTGCTGCGAAAGTCCATGACCTTCTTGACCCCCTCATAGACCTTGTCTGCCCGGTCGATGCAGCCCTGGATACTGCGGATGATGAGCTTGTTGACGGCATTCTGGACACGCTCGTCCAGGACCGTCATCTCAGCCTTTTTCTTCCGCTCCTCGGCGGCCCCCTTGGTGCCGGTCAGCTTGGCCAGCTCTACCGTCACCTTGGCGTCCATTTGCATGTCACGGAACATGTTTTTCACACTGTACTGGTTGAGCTGAGACTGGAGCCGGGAGCACTCGGCGGGAATGCGCATGGCCAGGGACTCCAGCTCAAAGGCGGAGAGTTTGATCTCGGAGATGACAGAACCGTTGACCAGCTTGATCTCCACGCAGGAGTTCACCAGGTCGATGAGGTCCTGCAGGGGCTTAGTGGCCTTGGCGATTTCGGCCTGGGCATAGACTTCCAGACTGTCGATAAGCTGCTGCTGTTCGGGAGTAAAGATATCCATATTGTTGTTCCTCCTGTAAGTCTTTGATGTTAAGCCGGGGCGGTCCGGCGAAGTTGTTTTGTTCACACTATTATTATATGCAGATGTGCTGTTTCGCATTTTTAGAATGAGGGGCGGATGGGCCTTTTGCCAGCCATGATTCTCCAAAAACAAAAAAGACCTGGGCATCCCAAAACAGGAAGCCCAGATCATGATTGCAGACGGCCACAATAGGCAGCTTGAATTTTTTCTCCTACCTGATGCCGCAGTGGATCAGCTTGTTCCGGTCCAGGGCAACCATGTCCTCTCCCAGCATATTCCACCACTCATTCTGTCCGCGTGCCCGCGAGAGCAGCTTCTCCAGATTTTCCTTGGAATCGACCCGCACCAACAGGTCATAGTTACTGACCTCAACCGGCTGGCCCATCAACACAAATTCGGGCAGCAAGAAGGTCATATCCTCCCCCACATGCTCCGCTGGATCTGGCATATTGATGGGCTCCAGCACTGGCAGCCAGGCAAAATAACCATTGGGCCGGTAATAACCACAGAACATGGCCGCATGCTTCTGGTCACTGATCCACCCCAGGTCCCGGCCTCGCATCGTCGGGTTGCCGATCACCTGTGTCCAGAACATACCGTCCTTGGTGGGCCGGGACTCGGCGCCGGCCTCCGCCCGGGCAATCAGCAGGTCCGTCTCGTCCTCATTAGGGCGACTCTCCCAGAGCCTGGCATCCCGCATGCCTGCGATCGGCTCGCTGGGCTCCTTATGGATGTTCGGGATGTGGCACATGAACTCCATTCCAGACATCTTGACCACAGACCCGCGGATAGGAGCCGTACCTGTGCATCCGGAAATGAAGCCTGCCTTCTGGAGCTGGCTCCAGCTAACATTGCACAGCAGGCTTTCCGCCGCAATCAGTTTTTTGCCGACACACAGCCAAGGGAGCATTGCCCCAGGCTGGCCATCGCCGAGCTCTATCTTTTGGTCTTTCTGGTACTCCGGACACGGGCTATGCGGAACAGAAACTCCGTCCAGGTACAGAGACCCGAAAATGGCGATATCCATCATGTATGATTCCTCCTTTTTTTTGGATTGATCCAAATTGGCGTATATGTTGTGATATGCCAATTGGAAGACAGCTATTCCAGGCAGCAAATTGTTGTGAACTACCACACGACGGCAGGCCTAGCGAAGCGGCCTGCGTGGAAGTCGCAGGCTTCGGGAGGCAGGAGGGACGAATGTCCCGAATGGCTCCCTCTATTTTCCTGTTTAACCGGTCTTATGGGACGATACCGACCGTCCATGCCGTAGTAGTGCAGGCCAATCCCGGTGTTCCTATGGTCGGGCATGACCTACATTGTAAAAGTCAAGTAGGAGTGCGACTAACTCACGACTAAAGTCACGAGAATGCGGCGCACTCAGCTTTCAACAACAAAGAACCGCCATTCCCAAAAGGAGGTTTCACGGACCCGGCAAAGGCTCCGAAAAGGAGCCGGCCCGCGGCAAAGGCCGGGGGCAAGAGAAAGCCCATCCGCCACATTTCTTCGTTAAAAAAGACCCACAAACCCTGTCAGCCAGGGTATAGCGTGAGCATGGCTGCCCTGTCCAGTAGGATCTCCCTCCCCCCTGCCCACTGGCCCCAGAGTCCAAACTCAGCTACTGCATCAAATTCAGAAGCAACCTCCAGTACCACATCATAATCGGTGCAGGAGACCAGCTTCCAATGCAGGATATCGCCCGGCATGACGACAGAGACCTGCTCTCCAACCATACTTTCAGGAGAGCATTCCTGAATGGGCTCCAGCACCGGAAGAAACCCAATATGGTTCAGAGAGTGGACATCCAGGGGCGCATCCTTGCTGACCCGGAATGCAAAATGCCAGCCATGGTCCTTTAGAAATGGGTCGAAGATGGCTACAACGACCTGCCTGTGCATCTGAGCAAAGAACTGGACCTCCTTCTGGGTCGCCTCGCCCCATTTCTGCAACAAGGCAAAGTCAGGGCACTCCCCAAGTCCGCTTGCCCCGGCCACATAGGGCAGCCGGCAGATATAACGCCCGCCATCCAGTGTTACAGGCTTGCCTTCCAGCAGATGTTCTCCAGCAATGAACTTGGGCGATAAAGTCAGGTATTGAGGATTGGCAGCAATCAGCTTTCCGCTGCCAGCCACCCAGGCGGTCTTCATGGTCCCATTGGAATCCGTGATCCGCAGGTCCTTTCCAGATTTGAACCGGGTGGCAAAAATGGAGCCAAAATGAACAAACTCCGGCATGTACATCACCTCACATATATTATATGCACTTTGCAATTTTGGCATTTTGGGCAAAAGAAAAGTCGGGCCCCCGAATGGGAGCCCGGCGTTGACTTCGTCAAAGAAGGTCGTCGTCATCAACGAGCGGCTTTCCCGCCAAATCATCATAAACACGCGGCTTTTCCGCCAAAGGGTCGTGGAATACGGTCGGCCCGGAGAGAACATCTTCTCCCGCTTTGGCCGCACCGAACCGCTGGGGACTACCCTGGCACATCAGCGAATGCCCAAAACACTTTAGATTCAGCCCCAAGATAGTATTGGCGATGTCTTTGGGCTCCTGGTAGTCTGCGTCTCCGAGCCGCTCCGCATACCGCCAGGCGTCCTCCTTGGACGCCCCGGCAAAGATGAGGGCATTGCGAAGGTTGGACGCCAGCGTTTCCTTCGTCTGCTTATAGAGTACGCCGCCCCGGTCCACCTGGTTCCAGGATTGGAGCGAGATGGTGGCGGCCAGCTTGCTGCGGTAGGCATAGGTGAACAGATCCACCAGCTCCGGCGCCGCAAACTCCTGAAACTCGTCCACATACAGCACCCGCGCCCGCCTGGGTTCGCCCATGCGGATCATCGGCCGCCGGTATTTGAGCAGGGCCAGCAGACCGAAAAAACGGGAGAGGCTGCCGAGGGTGGGCTTTGCCGCAGAGACGCAGATGACACAGTTGTCAGAGACCAGCCGGTCGAAGTCGACCTCGCTTACCTGCCCTTTGTCAAAATCCGGGTTCAGCACTGTCCTGAGGTGAGGCTCAGAGATCAGCTTTCCCAACAGAAGTCTCAAACAGGCGGTCTGCTCGAAGGGCTTGGATCGCTCGGCATAGTACTCATTGATGAACCAGCTGGCAATGTCTACATTTTCCTGCCATTCGGCATCTGACGATGCCTTCATCTGTCCAAACTTGGAGACCAGAGCGCGGCCCTTCTGGCCGGGGTTCTGAAGGACTGTGTTTATGTTGATGAAGGTGGCGTATTTGCCATCGACCCCTTCCGCCTTGTCCAGGCGTTTCAACACCTTGACCGCGTTGCTCAGCAGCGACTCATTGAGTGCCCGCAAGCTGGGCGACAGGTCAGACAAGTACTCGCTGACAACGATGCGCAGGTCTTCGAAGACCTCGTTTTCATTTCCAACCAGAGGATTGAAAAAGGGGCACCCTTCCAGCCGTGGGTCCAGCAGGACATAGGGCCGGCCGACCTCTCGGGCGCACCGGGCGGTGGCCTGCGTGGGGATGCCGTCTGCATCGAATACAGCAACGCCCATCAGGGGCTTGCTCTGGATGTCCTGCTGGATCATGGGGAGCATCACCATCTCTCGCTTCCGGGAGTAGGGCGCGCCCAGCAGGACGGCGCCGAGGGTACGATCCTCGCCTTCGATGGCGAGCTTAGGGGTGATATTGATCTTGTTGCACATAGTTGGATTCCTCCTAGTTTTTTATCCCCGCTTGCGGCGGGCATTCAAATCGTATGCACAACGAGACAAAGCTATTCTCCTTAGCCGGCGGCCGGCTTGCGGGTCATGTTGATGTTGATGAGCCCTGTGTCATCCAGGCTTTTCAGATCAGCGATGAACTGCCGGCTGATGGACACCGGATTCGTCACCTTGGTATCGGCGTGGGGTACGAAGACCTCCAGGGCATTCTGGTAGAACTCAATGAGGATGGCAAACGCCTGGGTTCGCTCCCGCTGCTGAGGGTCGCTGCCGTCGCCGGAGAATACGGAGAGATGCAAGTTCTTCTGCGCCTTTGCCAGCTCGTTCTTCAGCCAAAAGTACTCGTTGGCTGTGCAGGTCAGCTTCTTGATTTTCTTCTTCATGGTCAAAACACGCTCCTTTCGGTGGTTGCTTCTATTATATGCAAAGCCAGCCAGACCATTTACCGCAAAAAGACGCCGGAGAGGATTTTCCTCTCCGGCTTGGGGTAGATATGCGGTTAGTCGTCGCTCTTGCCACAAGAAGATCCGCGGGTCGGCAGGACGATGGCGTCGATGTCCGCGCCGCGCAGCAGGATGGGATCCAGGGGAGCGGTCATGGAAATGGACACCGGGATGCGTCGGTTGGCATTGCAGGTTAGCACTGCTTCCATGGCCTCCTTCATGTACCTGGTGTTGGCCGTCTGCCGCATCACAGGAACCTTGTCGATGGCCGACTGCAGGGCCGTCTTCAGGGTGTGCAGATGCTCCTTGGCAGATTTTTGCCCCTTCTTGGGCTGTTTGGTACTGAAGGTGACGCCATACTCATGGTAAATGAGGTTGGCGGTCATTTCCTTCTTCACGGAGCCCAGCTCGATGGTCACATGGGTGCCCGCAGCGGGGGTGAAGACTGGGTTGTGGATGGCGGCCACGAAGGAGCCTCCCTCAGCGTTAAACACCGGTATTTCCACGCGGGCGGCGCGATAGCCGTCACTGGCCCACAAGTAAGCGCGGATTCGATTCTTTTCTTTCTCTTCGATGACCTCGATAATGAACTGGTTGCAGATTTCGGCGGCGAAGGAGGTCCCCTTCTTCTTGTCCATGAACTTGCGTCCGGCAGAAATGACCCGGGCGAAATCCTTAGCTGTAAACATAACCATATTCTTCATAGTAATTTTCCTCCAATAATTTGTATATCTCCAGATTTTTGTTGGTTTTCAAACTTCCGCAGGAAGTTCAACGGCTGAGTATCTCCACTCCGGATACCGCCGTTTTGCGGTCTGTGCGGCTTTTTCAGCCGCAGCCTTGGTAGAGTAGCGCTTGGCGCCCTTGATACTGGCCGTGTACCGGACCTTATAGGGCCCCGGAAACCCAACCAGATAATTCGGGATACCACTGCCGTCATCCACCTCAACGATTATATTGCAGGGGGCGTCCAGCACAGAGGCAGAGACGATCTTGCACTTCGGGAAGTCGCGCAGGATCTCCTTTGCGTCGTCCACGCTGAAGATCATTGCCTCTCTCCGGTTTTTGCTGGTTGAGATGGAGCCAGGGCTCCGCTCGCTGACGAAGTACTTGCCGTCCTTAACCACGACCAGCTCATCCTGAGCCTTGGGCTTGGACGGATGCCGGACCGGTTCACCGTAATTGAGGGTGATCCGCGGGTAGAAATCCTTACCAGCGGCAATCTCCTCCTTGGCAGCCTTGATCCAGTCGTCCAGCTCATCAGTGGTGTGGATGTAAGAGAAAGACGACATCTTCATGTAACTTTCCATCACACAGCACTTGATGGCGCCGAACCGGTTGGCCTCGATTAGCTGCTCGATGGACACGGCATTCTTGCAGCCATTCTTGACCCAGGTAACCAGGCCCTTGTCGTCCACCCATTTGCCGCGACGCTGCCAGTGTTCCTGGTAGGGACCGCCGAGCAGCGGTTGGATTCGCTCCATCAGCTTTTCCTCAGTAACGCCGAGCTGGCTCATGAACACAGACCAGTCACGAACCCGGCGCTGGTTCCGGCCGCTGCCCTCATAGCAGTTGCTGTCGCCAGCAAGCCAAAGAGGGGTGTAGCCGGCTCCCGACTTCAGAAAAATTTTGTCATACTCAATCGTATAACTCATGTATATTCCTCCTGTATGTATATTTCCCCCTAATTGAGGCTCTGCAGTGATAGTATGCAGGTCTTCTTAGAATGATTTTGGATTGGGTGTAGGTTTTTTACGAAGAAATGTGGCAGGGATAGGTCTGTTTGCCTGCAGCAAAAGCCTTTTGGTGGAAAAAAGCAGCCCCCTTCCTCACGGAAGGGAGCTTTGTTTTACCGTCGCCGCCATAAAGCCCTTTGCTTTAGCTGCAGGGATATAAGGCGGCATCTGTGCTGGCGACTTCCCTCAGGGAGGTCGTGTGGTTTCTCATTTCGTCCCCCGAAGCGGGGGTACATACGCTGCCTCGCGGCAGGTTTGTTTCCTTAGACTAGGTACGGCCATGCATGGCCCGGGGCTGCAGACCTGGCGTAGCGGCCTGTGTGGGGAAAGCACCCCGGAGTGCGGCCCGTGTCGCGTCTCTGCTCACAGACTTCCCGGCATCCACTGAGGGCAGAAGCCCCCGACTTTAGCCGTGGGGTCTATGACTATTCGGTTGTTCTAAACGCCTGCACAGACAGCAGCCCATCCAGTTCCACGGCCGTCACACCCTGCACAGAGGATACAAAGCGGCTGCGTTCGGTAACCAACTGCGCACCATCCCGTAAAAGCAGGTCGTACTCTGAAATCTCGACCAGGTGCCCAATGACCGGGACCAAATCTCTGGTCCAGATCATCAGGTCCTTTCCGCACAGCTCCGGCCCAATCTCTTTGGAGACAGGCTTTAACTGTGGGCGGATATCCCGGCCGGTTCCCTTGACTGTTACTGCCGGAAGGAAGGATAGCTCATAGGCCAGATTATCGATATAAACGATCTGTCCATCATGATTCAGACTATTCTGTCGGACGAACCGCTCAGGCACAGCCTTAATGACTGGCTCCACCGCCTGGAACAGCCCTCGTTGGTGATGTTCCATGGAATATTGAGGCTGTTCTCTGCAGATGAGTTTCCAAACTCGATATTCTGCGTCTCCACATGGCGGTATTCCTGCCCCATCCGATATCCTGGATGGACGCAAATGTCGCCTACAATGATCGTCCCAAAGCTCCTGGTTCTCATCCTGGCAGCCCTCCTTGGTATGGCTGCACGCACCATACGCCGGAGCGGTCAATGACAACTCTGTCGCCATCTGTCTCTCCAAAATGCTTGCGGTCGCTCCCAACGATCGGGTGACATGCCGACTCCAGCATCAGGTCATAGTCAGAATACTCACTCAGGATGCCAACATATCCATGGCCGGACTTGGTCCAGACCCAGACCTGCTGCCCAACGCGGGTATCATCAACCTGGATCCGCACTGGATCCAATACTGGCCGCCAGCCCATGCCCTTGTCGCTGCCATCTGCCCTGTAGCTGGGGTTGTAGTCCATCTGAGGCATCCATGCAAGATGGGCGTTTGAGTACTCGGTTTCGTCCTGCCCCCAAGACAGATAGTCATTCTCCGGCCTGTCGAGCTGCCGCACCATCTGCCGCAGCTCAGTTGGCTCGCTCAGGTCAGGGCCACCTGCCGGAAGCCGGATCACAAAGGGCAGATGGTCGATGTTCACCAATCGTCCACCGGACAGGCAGAAAAAGTTCAGCACCTGCCAGTCCACATCCAGAAGAACATTGTAGCTGGCCACCAGCACATCGCCGATAATATCCCAGGTGATGTCCTTCCATGGCTGGGTGTCACCAATGCCGATCCGAGGGCTGTGCTGCAGCCCCATCGCCCGCCCATACTTGGTTCCAGGTACGGCTGGCTTGCCGTCTATGTTCAGAGTGCCGAGAAATATCTTTGCCATATATGTACCCCCCTTTTGATGATTGTCTCCAAAATTGGTTTTCTGAAACTATCCTATGCGGCTGTGGTAAATGCTATTCTGGTTTCGCCGGGACGCATCTTTTTTAACGAAGAAAAGTGTCATGGTTGTTTTTTTTGCCAGGACTGTGGTACGGGCCGGCTCCATCCCGGAGCCCATGTCGGGTCCATGAGATGGCCGCAGTTGGACGAGTTGGTTGTTGTCTACAACGGTGAGGCTGTAACACCTGCCCGCCCCAGAATGAGAACCATCCACCCTGCATACTATCCAATCAGGACCCCAATTTTGGATACATATTTTGAAGGAGGAAAACAACTATGAGGTTTGTCAGTATTGAATCGTATATGATCCCCACTTTCGGCAACTGCCGCACGGAACCCTACGGCCGGATGGTGGTAGAGCACAACGGCGAGACCCGCACAGTCCGCTTCGGCGAGCGTGACGGGCTCGGCCGCCGCTACATCACCTTCAACCGAAAACGCTACTACTTCCACAATAAGGGCGACCTGTACTCCCCTGTATTCGTCTTTGAAAATGAGAAGCAGCCAACCTTCCCACCGGTCGCGGAGGAGACGGCGAAGGAGGCGCATTTGAGCAGCCTGCTGAACACCCTGGTGGATTCGATGGTCGATGAGATCCATGAAAATCTGCCAGTCATCCGCAAGCTGGCCAAGCTGGGCTTCAGCGAGGACGACATGACGCTCACCCTGGGCTTCCCGCCCGAGGAGGTGCGCAGCGTGCTGGAGGAGGAAAATGGCGTCGCTGACGCCTGCTGAGGAGGAAACAAAAATGGTATATTATGGAAAGTTTGTTGTGGACAAAGAGGAGGCAGCATTGATCGACCGAGTCCTGAAGTCGTGCAATGGGCGGGAAGTTGGCTTTGAAGGCTGTAAGGAGACCTGTCCGAACAAGGATTTCAGAGACCAGGCAATCTTCTACACGGTGCGTTTCCTGAATGGGAAACAGATGGATGTGAGAATCGTCGATGGCTGTCCTCCCTGGACAGAAGCCTCGCTGCTCGCCGAGAACGGCGAAGATCTCCATTGTACGGAGCCTGGGGAAGAGTTCTTCGGGCAGTGGATCCTCGACTATGAGGGAGATGTCTACCAGGTGCAGGTTCTCCGGGAAGGAGGCGATCTCAATGGCTGATGTTCTTCGTCTGATCCGTGAGTCGGCACAAGCTGAGATCGACGCCGGCGAGGACCTCTATATTCTGGAGGAATCGGCCGGCGAGTTGACTGTTGTGGACGACACCGAAGGCCACGATCGGGCTATCCGCTACACTGCTCATGACCGGATTACGCCGGCGTGGGTGGAGGAGCGCATTCTGGTGGCCGAATCGGCAAAACAGTGCCGCTACACGGTGAACACAAAGATCCTGGCCGAGTACCTCACCCGGGTCGTCCCCAAGGATGTGCTCCATACGCTGGAGAAAATCATCATTGTCACTGACGACGAGAAGGACTGGGAGGAGCTGTTCCCGCAGCTGGAGGACCGGCATGGAAACCCAATTTTGGAGGTCTGTGACCTGCCCGATGAGACCCTGGTGGGCTACCAGTGGGCGATGTACCAGGTTGTTCTGATCAACCTGAAGGCAATCATCAATGCAGCCAGAGAACTTTGGCCGATGGTGGGCATGATGGTGAAGTCCGAGGTCAACACCGGAGTCTGCACGACCCTGTTGCATGAGCTGTTCCATATGGCTCAGAATGATCCCTATGCCCCGGAGGAGTTGTTCAAGGGCCTGCCGAAAGACCCGGAACAGGCTGCCGAGGCCTGGGCGATCAACACCTGGGAAACTGATGGAGAATATGTTTTGAACCAACTGAAGGAGGAACCAACATGAAGAGATTTGTTGCTGTCTACGATGAGGCCGCTGTGCGCGATACCCAGATCTGCAAGGAAGACCCCAACAGCGTCTCTCCCGAGATGGACGATGTTTGGGAGGACTGGCCCAACGCTCCCGTGTACATTGGTTTGTTCGCGGGTGTGGATGAAGCCGGCGCCACCAAGGCCGCCTGTGAGACGGAGAGCTGCGACGCCAACTGCATCCGGCTGATCCCAGTAGGCGACTACGACGAGGAGTTCCACTACCTGTTGAAGTTTGCCGCCGGCGCCGAGTTCTGGACGAATGGCCTTCCGGCCGAGCACCTGCGGGCCCTGTGGATGTCCTACTGCTTCCACGAGGCGCTCACGGTGGACATGCCGGAGTACGCCGCCAAACTGGAGATTTTGTTCAACCATTTGCCGGACGACCATTCCGGTATCTGGTGGACGAGCTTCCAGGAGTTTGCCAAAATCATGGGCAAGTGGCTGCGCTGAATCCTACAAAAAAGTCCCTGCTGCTTCGGCGGCAGGGGCTTTCCTTTTTGGCAGGTCTCACGGACCCGGCATCGGTTTCGATACGGAACCGGCCCGCGCCACGGCTTTCAGCGAACAAAACGAACCCCGGCGGCTTTTCTCCGTTAAGAAAGAATGCCTCTTCCCTACTGTCGCATCCATGGGTTCTCCAATCTTTTTTAACGAAGAAATCGGGCGGGATGATTCTTCTTTCCAGACATCTCTCGCCGGAGCCGGTTCCCTCGCGGGAACCGATGTCGGGTCCGTGAAGGGCTCCGCCGTTGGCAACAACAATTTTGGGATACCACAAACAAAAAGGACCCCTGCAGCATCTCTGCCACAGGGGTCCTCATTGGATATCAGTCGTATTTGTTCTTCAAGTCTTCCAAGTGAGCTACCCCATGCCTAAAGGCAGGGGCTTCTGGCATGGCTCCACAACAAGTTGCTTCATCACCATGCATCGGCGTCCCCGAAGGGGACGCCGAATTGGCAGTATCCTTCTGGGAAGGACTTACCACAGGGCCGACTATTATGCTCACCTTTGCCGGCAAAAGCTCTCCAGAGGCTGTCTGCGGGGTGTTAGACCTCCGAGTCCACTATCCACGCAGCCCACATAGGCGTCGATCTGGGGAATGACCTATGGAGCCGCGGTTCAAGCGGAGACGGTTCCCCGGTTTGGGGAGCCTCCTTCGAGTAACGCTGGGACAACTGCTTTCGTCCGTGACCGGAGGGCCGTCCTCTGGCGGTACCCCCAGGCTTCCGGTGCAGTGCAGGTACGACCTGCTATGCCTTGAGCAACCCCTCCTTCAGGGCTGCGAGAGATTCGTATTCGCGGTAGTTGATCTTGCGGTAGAAGTTGTTCACGGGGACATTCTTGAGGGCGCTGTAGATGGCTCCCCACTGAAACCAATAATGAGTCCCTTTCTTCTTCTCGGGGATCAGGCGGGCCATATCCTTGGGAACAGGGTCCTTGAGCCCCATCCCCCGGCGTCCGATGACATAGGCCGCGGCCTCATGGATCGATAGACCCATCTGCCGCATATATTTGATCTTCCCGATTTGGGAAGTATAGGCGGGATTGACCTCCCGGACGGACAGATGGTACTTCTCACCCTTGCTTTCGGCCAGGGCTGTCATCTTTTCATGGGCGAACTCGCTGATTTTGCGGTTAGCCTTTTTATTGCCGTACAGCAGACATTTGTCCGGGTGTTCGATGCCCTCTATAGTGATTGGTTTGTTCACGGCTACGGCATAGCGGAAGATCTCCTCCAGGCCCTCCGAGATGGCATTGGATATCTGGTTGCTCGTGCGGCCCTCCATCTGTAGGGGGACTGTCCAGTGCCGCTGCAGCTCTCCCTGTGGGCCGAGCTCGGACGCGGCAAAGTGGTCGTAGTTCATGTCGAAGGCTACGCAGCCGTCATCGTAGCAGAAATTCTTGTTCGGATCCTCCGGCAGCGTGACCATGCACTTTACCTGGACGGCGTTGCCGCAGTCCTTGAGCGACCAGCTGACTGAGCCGGCAGGCCATCCGGGGATCTGCTGGTCGGGCGGCAGCTTCTTGTTGCGTTTGGCGATCTCGGAGGCGCTGACTGCCGCCTCCACCCACCCCTGTCCATAGGGGAACTCGACGCCTGGGATGGAGATCCATTTGCCGCTGTAGGTCTGGTAGGAGAAAATCTTTTTCTCAACATCGTAGCGAGCCATCCAACTGCCCTGCGGCCCGTCCAGGCGGCCAACCAGGGGCATCTCCCGGCGGCGCCGGTGCTTCCACATACCCTCCCAGGAGCGGAGCTCGTTGCGCCGCCTGACCTCACGCCGCTGGCGGAAGGCCTTCTTGCCGCCAAAACAGATATGGACGACGCCGGCCTTCTTCTCCCGCTCCAGGCGGGCCAGCTCGCCCTTGAGGTCGTGCAGCCGGCATTTCAGGTTGTTTATATTCGACTTGAGCCGCCGGATGCGCGGGTCCAGGTACAGGGTCTCAAACAGGTACTCGTTGCCATACCTGGTGGGCTCGCGCTTGCCGTTCTTAAAACCAACGAAGAAGGCCAGACCATCCTTGGTGACCTTCGTGCGAACCCAGCTGCCGAAGGGATTTTTGAAGGGTGGGATGATGCCGCCATTCTTGCGGGCCAGGCTGCGGGCCTTGAGGTTTTCCTTCGCCTTCAGGGACCGGGACAGCTGGTTGGAGGTATCCTTGATCTTGCCCTCGACCTTAGCGATCTGCTGGGTCTTGGTCTTAATATTCAGGGCAAGGGCTTCTTTGGCGGCTGAGACGATGCCCTTGGCCTCAGCAGTTAGACTTTGGACATGATTGGTCGCAAGTCCCTTGCCCCGATAGTGGAGGAACAGGCTCTTTTTTCCCAGCCGCCCCGGGCGAAGCATGTCGCTGACCATCGTATGCAGCAGATGATCGTGGATGGCAAAATCTGCATTCAGCAGCTCGGCGTCGGCAGCCTGCATAGCCCTCTTTTTAACTGGTTTGGAAGACAAGGTCCGCATGATGCATCACCTCTTGTGGGCCTGATTTCTATATCTATTATATGCAATTGCGAGGAAAAATATTTCCCCCGAAAAAAGCCACGAGAGCTTTCGCTCTCAGGGCTAATGTAGACCTACAATATGTAGGGGGGCATGGTTCAACCTAAATGGATTGTCCGCCGCTCACCCCACATCTAAAGAAGGGGGTCTGTGACCTTCTCCGAAGGTCATGTGGCGCGGCGACATAGATCACGACCATAATATGCAAACTGCCCGAAGCCTATTGGCACAAGAAACCCCGCAGCCGAAGCTGCGGGGCCTAGTCGTTTTAGGTTCTCAGCCCTCCTGAGCCGGGGCGTTGTAGGCGGCCTTACGCTCCTGCTCACGGGTTGCCAGACCAGCCTTGATGACCTCGCCGGCCACCGTATTCTCCCAGGCGGAGATATAGTGGCAGATGCGGGACATCATGCGGTACATGTCGGCGTCGGAGATCTGGATGAACGCCTCCTGCTTATCGATCATGCCGGACGAAGAGAAGGTGGTGGCGCCCGTCTCCTGGAAGTGGACAGGGGCCTTGGCATTGGTGATCTTCACAGTCCAGGGGTAGTTGCCCAGTTGGCCATCGCCGCGGAAGGTCTGGTGGAAGATGTTGAGCCGCTGCACCGGCACCATATCGCCGTCCTTCACTTGACCGAATGCATGGACGCGGTCCTGGGAGTAGGTGAAGTCCATGTGCCGGGGAACGATAATGGGGCCCAGGCCCGCAGGCGCAGTCTCCTCGGCCGCCCGGTCTCTGGTCTTGGCTAGCAGCTGCTTGGCACCGGAAGCCAGGACTGCCAGCCCAGGAACACCCTTGCCATCCTCATCGGACTTGACAATGCGCTCCAGGAGCTTGACAATGTTGTTCAGGACGCCAAAGCTCATCTCGGCACTCTTGGACAACTTGTGGTTAACGGCCCGCTGCTCCTTGAGGACGGCCAGGTTCGGGTCAATGACCTGGGTGCCGATGTTGCCCTTGCAGATTTCCAGTAACTGCTCGCACAGCTCAGGGCTGATATTGGCGTTCAGGGTGCGGGAGCTCTCGCCGGTGCCAGCCGTGTAGTCGCAGATGTAGACCTTAATGACGCTGACCGGGGCCTTGCCTTTTCGGCCGCCGGCGCCATGCAGGTTGGCATAGTCCTCCTCGTGGGCAGGTACCAGCCCATCGCGGAAATCAATGACCTTATTGCGGCCTGTTGCCTTGGTGATGATCGTGTTTACCATGAAAAAGCCTCCTTCAACTTCAAAGTTATTCTTCACTATTATTATATGCAGATGGCTCGATTTATATTTTAGGCCAATAGTTGTAGAGCCGGTCGCATATCATATTAGGAAAACGCAGGAAAAGAGTGGTTTGGATGAAAACGACCCTTCGGAAGGATCTGAATATTGCCATGGAGCACCCTGGCGCTCCAGAGTTCGAGGAGCGGGCTATCTGCCACTTTCTCGCTGCCCTGGAGCGGTACCGACGGACGCTGCCGCCCAACAAAACCTTGGAGCTGCGGCGGGAGTTGGCGAACCGGGAGCTGATGTATTTCCCGCCAGCGGAAAGCCAGGTCATGTCTGATTTGCATGCGCAGAAGCTGGAGAGTGGCCTCTTCGCTTGGATGGGAGAACCGCATTGGGAGAACATCCTGTTTATCGGAGATATTGGCATGAATGACCTATCCCGAATGGCTCAGACAATCCTCCCTGCTGGATATATGATGGTTGACCATATGGGCTGGTCCCGCGGTGAGGAACCACTGGTCACGGCCATGCTGGCGGATAAGTGAGGTTTTGGATGGAAAAGTTTAGAATTAGGAAGAAAGAATCGATCCGGCGAGCAATCGCCGTGGTATCGGTGGCAACCCTCTGCATGTCAGCCGGGGCCGTGGCGCTGGAGCCTCCTCCCATGTCCCCTCCCCTGTCCTGGACGGAAGGAAGCATGAATATCGAGGAGGAAATTTCGGTTGGATATGGGATGGCAACGCTGGACAAGGAGCCGGTGCCGGTCATATACTACAACCAGAGAGACCCGCAATATGGAAAGCTGCCATTTGGGACTGACATCATCGAAACGCATGGCTGTGGTCCGACGGCAATGGCGATGGTCGTATCTTCGTTAACAGACAAGCCTATGAATCCTGCACAGATGGCACAGTGGGCGTATGAGAACGGATATTGGAAAGAGAGGAAAGGCGCACTGCATGACTTGATTCCGGCCGTAGCGCAGGCGTGGGGCTTGGATGTTGTTGGCTACCAAGCGGAAGACGCCAACCAGGTGCTGGCAGCTTTGGAGCAGAAGAAACTGGTCGTTGTGCTGATGTGGCCTGGACACTTTACCGCCAGCGGGCATTTCATCATCCTGCGAGGATTGGATGAGGATGGAAAGGTCGTTGTAGCTGATCCGTCGAGCAGAGAGCGGTCGGAGGTCAGCTGGGATTTCCATCTCATTGTGGATGAAGCTGCAAAGAAAGCCGGGGCCAATGGGCCGTTCTGGGTCATCGGGTGAGGGTCGCATCTTTATTAGCGAAGAAATGCGGTGAGGGAGTCTTTGTTCTGCGATGAGCTCTCGCCACATTGGGTTCCTGCAACTTTCCTACGGGCAGTTGTGTGGTCGGAAGCCGTGTGTGGTCCGTGAGACCTGCGGCGTTGTTGCTAAGAGCGGGGAAACCTCACGGACACGGCACCGGCTCTGGAACAGAGCCGGCCCGCGGCAACAGTTCCCGGCAAAGAAAACTGCCCCATCAGCATTTCTTTGTTAAAAAAGAATGGTTCTCAAAATATAAAAATGGAGAAGTGCATATAATATAAGTAAAGAAGCCATTTAACTTTACAAAATGGACAGCGGGAAAGCCCGCTCCGTAAGGGGTGGGAGCAGTCAGAGTCCGCACAAAATTTTTAGGAGGAACAACATGAAAAGGCACGACGATAAAGAAATAACCGCCCAAAACCTGGGCGAGATGCTCCTGCGCAATAACACATCTATGACCCGAGGCGAGTTTTTCCACTGGTTGTCCCCCATCCTTTCTAGCAAGGGCTCCGGCATCCGCTGTGGCGATGTAGCCATCCCTGAGGGCCTTGGCGAAAAGCACTATCCGGTCGTCATGACCGATGCTGCAGCCGTCCCTGAGCATGGCCTGACTATCGATGAGATGTTTGGCGCCGCCCTCCATGTGCTGGAGGACCCACTCATCGGAGCCATCATTGCGGAGAACAAGGTTGCCTGGAACGATGTGGATTTGGACACGGTACCTAACAATGGCAGCGGAGCACTGTTCTCTGTTGTCATCAACAAAAAGTGCAAGTTCACCGCTATCTATGAGAGTGGTCCCGACTATATCCGCATTGCTTCCATTACAGGAAAGACCGATGATTCCATTATCAACCCCAGGTACTTCATCATTGAGGTAGATGAGTACGGCGCCATTAGCTGCCCGTCTATGGTGGCCGACGATCCGTCCCTTCAGGATAAGCTCGCTGAGATGGAGGCCGACAAGTCTGAAAACTGAGCGCAAAAAAAGAGCCCGTCAGGGCTCTTTTTTGATGCGGCGAAAAGGCCTGCTGCGGCTAGGGTCTTCGGCGAAGGCCCCGTACCGATCCATGACAAACACGCGGGTGCCAGGTTTGGCCTGGAAACTGTGAGTTTTGTCTACTAGGGTGACGATATGGACATAGGTTTCACCGGCCTCAAGGACTAGGGTGAACCCATGTTTTTCGTCCACAATGGCTGTGGCACACCAGTCGCCGGACTTTGGGACCATGCACTTGTCAGTGCTGTCCCATTCGGCCTGATGTTCCACGATTTCGGGGCCGAGCAGGCTGTTCAACCAGCCGACAGCGACCTCGACAACCATGCCTGGCTGGATCCAGGTTCGCTGCTGGGTCCGCTTCCGGATGTGCTCTCCAGCGATCACGGAGTAGTACTGCGACTGCAGACCGTAGTAGACTTCCGCTCTTGCGAGGAGGAAGCTCTGGTCTGCGCGGCCCTGAGACGCCATGTACAGCAGTTTTCTGCCGAACTCGACGCAGGTCAAGTGCTGCTCGGCGCAGGCGAGTATCTTGGATAGTTCTTGATTCTCATCTTTCTCGATGACCTCAAAGCGGCGGTCGATCATATGTATTCTCCTCCTTCGCATTTTGGCGCAGGTGAATATTTCCGCAATATCCGCCTGCGTGGGCTAGAATTGTGGAAATACCGCCCAACGCGATATGTACCTCCAATTTCGCAGCCAAACCTTGCCCCAAGGCCGCCTGCGTAGGCTTTTTGCCCTCTGTTTGTTGCCTCCTATATGTAAAATGACATTTTGGCCTGTCATGGCTGGCCGCGCATTGAGCATGGTGCGACTTGCTGTGTTTTCATAGCCTGCCAGGGGAGCAGAAAACTATGAGGAGCGAAAAAGGATATCCCCTTTGCCAGGTTCGTAGCCTGACTTATCTATGCCGCCGTAAAACCCTCTGCTTTAGCTGTAGGGATATAAGGCGGCATCCGTGTTCGTGTGCGAATACCCGAGCAAACATTGGCCTACCCCCTGCGGGGAGAATGAAAATATTTTCTACGCAACTGCATATAATATGAGTAGAAGCTCAGCAAGGGAGGTGGCCTATCCAAATATCCACCTATCCGCACAGGGAAGGAGGTGTCCACCATGGAGAAAGCCTACAAGTTCCGACTGTACCCCACAGCAAAACAGGAAGAACTCATTCGCAAGACGATTGGCTGCAGCCGGTTCGTCTACAACCAGACTTTGGCGGCTCGAAAGGGCGCCTACGCTTCCGGCAGCTCTATCAGCGGCTACGACTGTGTGAAGCTGCTGCCCGGGCTGAAGGATACCTACCCATGGCTTCGAGAGGTGGACTCCACCGCCCTTCAGACCTCCGTGCTCAATATGGACCAGGCCTATAAGAACTTCTTTTCCGGCCGCAAGGGCAGGCGAAAGGTGGGCTTCCCCATGTTTAAGGCCAAACACCACAGCAAGGCCAGCTACACCAGCAAGGTCGTGGGGAAAAACATTCAGGCAACCGATAAGGCAGTTAAGCTGCCCAAGCTGGGGTGGGTGAAGGCCAAGGTCTCCACTCAGGTGCAGGGACGGATCCTCAACGCCACCGTCAGTATGAGCCGCAGCGGTAAGTTTTTCGTGAGCCTGTGCTGCACAGAGGTAGATGTCCCCCAGCTGCTCAGCACTGGCGCCGCAGTTGGCCTGGATGTGGGCATCAAGGATCTGGTCATCACCTCGGATGGTCAAAAGTACGATAACCCCAAGTACCTGCAGAAGGCAGAGAAGAAGCTCGCCACCCTCCAGCGGCGGCTGTCCCGAAAACCAAAGGGCAGCTGCAACCGGGAGAAGGCCCGCCTCCGTCTGGCCAGGCAGCATGAGTACATCGCCAACTGCCGGCAGGACTACCTGCATAAGCTCACCACACAGCTGGTCAGGGACTACGATATCATCTGCGTGGAGAGCCTCAATGTGGGCGGCATGCTCAAAAATCACAAGTTGGCCAAGGCCATTACCGACGCCTCGTGGGGTGAACTGACCTGCCAGCTCAAGTACAAGGCTGCCTGGCAGCACAAAATGCTGGTAGAGGTTGGGACTTTCTTCCCAAGCAGCCAGCTGTGCAGCTGCTGTGGGTACCAAAACAAGGAGGTCAAAGACCTCTCGGTTCGGGAGTGGACCTGCCCGCAGTGCGGGGCTCACCACGACCGGGATCAAAACGCGGCCCAAAATCTGCTGATGGAGGGTCTACGCCTGCTGAAGGCCAGTACCTGAAAAATAAAACTATCATGGTACGGTGGGGCACACCGGAACCTATACGCTCGGGGAGAGGGTGTAAGACCCTGATATCTCATAGATGTCTGTGGGATGCCATGGCTGTCCTCGATGAACCCAGAATCCCCTGCCTTTAGGCATGGGGAGTGTCAAATATGAACTATCCACAGGTTGGTGCTCTCCAAAGTGGGGTAATGCTTAATCCTATGCAAATTGCATAAAAACAATTCTGGGCAGCGTATAGAGGTTTGCAGTCTTTTTTAACGAAGAAATGTGGCAGAGAGATTTGTTTTTGCCTGAAGGCTTTTGCTGCGGGTCGGTTCCCTCACAGGAACCTATGTAGGGTCCGTGAGACATCCTCTCTCCTGCCACCGGTTCCCATGTTGTACGCAACAATGGAGAAAGGGGTCTCTCCTGGAATGAGATTTCCCAGCCTCGCATAGTATTGGATAGATACCCCAATTCCGGAGATTTGCAAATCTGAAAGGAGATAGATTATGAACACCAGAATCAATTACCTCTACAGGGATGCCAGTAACTATAAGGTTCATAACACTGCAGTCATCCGTGGTGAGCTCTCTGAGGAGGACCAGAAGACCATCCTCTCCTGTCTGGAGGACGGCGAGTATTTTATCCCCAGTCAGGTGGGTCTGGATGAGGAGCGGTTCGGCTCTTGGACCGAAGACGACCACTGCTGGTTTGAGCTGGAGCCTGGTTTTGCTGAGCCAACCAACGCGGCTCCCGGCAACCTGACCTGCGAGCAGCTGGTGGCCAACTTTTTGGCTGCCAAGGGCAACTGGGACGATGGCAGCGAACCGGAGCCGGGCCCCGGAGCCCCCTCTGGCGCTGTTGTCCACCACAGTACGACTGCCTTTTTCGGTACCCTTTGAGCGAGCAAAAAACCTCCCCGCAAGGGGAGGTTTTCTTTGCGGATATATCAGTCTGGCTCTTCCTCGTCGGCGGTCCAATCAATCCGGGATGAACCACAAACGCTAGAAGGCATAAGTTCGGACGCCAGCGAGAAAATGGCTTTAGCGTGGGTAAGCGATTCCATAGCTGACATCTTTTCTTCCGCCTTCTGGACTTCCTTCTTGGATACCCAGGCAGAGAACACGCAGTTGTCCCAGCTGGCCATAGCATAGGCATGGATGAGGTCACAGGTATGGCCCAGTTCTGTCACCAGTCGAATGTCGGACAGCGTATGGCCTGACCGCCGCCACTCCTTCTCGGCTGGGTCGTAGGAGATCCGCTCTCCAGACTCCTTCTCGGCATAGTACATGCGGGCAAAGACCTTAGCGTATGCCTCATCGGAGACGCCAGACTCCATGAGGATTTCGTGGATGTCCTCCAACAGGTCTTTGTCGTTTTTTGCGAGAGCCAGGGCAAGCTCATAATTTTCACCGGTCATAAAAGGGACGCCTCCTTCTAAAAATATCATATTTACAATATATGCAAACAGAAAGAAATTCATTCCGAGAACCGAGAGCCGCCTGCACATTTTTGGATGAAAACCGACGGACAGTTGCAGAATTAGAGCGAGTCGTTGAATACAACGACAGAGCGAACTACTCCCCCTAAATGAGGGCGGGTTCCCTCATTTAGAGGGAGTTTCAATAGACGCCACATGACTTTCTCCGAAAGTCACAAGTATGAGGAGCCGAGGATGCCCGCACTCTGCCGAAGTCGGGCATGATGCCCCTGACAAAGGCATCCAGGATCGCCTTCCGGATCGTGTTGCGACCCTAGCGAAGCGGGTCGTGTGGGCGCTACCGTTGAAGTCCGAGTTCAGGACCTGGCCGCTCTTGCTGCGGTACAGCCCGCGCTTGAACCGCCGCCCGGAGAACTTCACCTGGTCGGCACCAGCCTCGCCATGGACGGGAATGAAATCTCCGTCCAGAAACGACGCTTTGGAGGTATAGGATTCTTCATGTTTGATATGGCGGATGCCCAGCCGCTCGACCCGGTACTGCAGCTGCCAGCGAAACTTAGCAAAGGGCAGGGATACGAAGCTCTGGTTGTTCTGGCTCCCCATGTGGGAGCCTTGCTTCCAGTCCTTGTTAACCCCCACGACGATGGTGTCCACTTGGTTCTCCACGCACCAGCGGATGACGAGCTTGGCGACCTTGTTCATATAGTCGCTGAGGTAGTTGTCCCGCCGGAGCTCCAGCATTCGGGCCTCAGGCGTAGGGACAAACTTGGCGCCGGTGCGCGATGTCTGCTCGCTGACCAGGGCCGCCATCTGCTTGTTGTACCATTGGTTTGCGGATTTCGCCACTCCGCCCTTAAACAAGAGGCACGGCTTGCCTAGATTGTTTGTGATGGCTGAGAAGTTGTTAACTCCGAGATCGGTGCCAATGATACGCTGAGGGACCTCTGCCGGCTCCGGCAGCTCGCCTTTTACCTCGGTAGTGAGGCTGATGACAAAGATGCCGTGGGTGGGTATGACCTTTACCTGCTTGAGCCGGCCATGGATGGGAGCCTTGCCCAGAGACAGCCGCTCCCTGGTGAGAGGCAGCTTCAGCTCATGTACTCCCCTCCCGGCATCATAAAGGATGCAGTCTTGGTTGGTGAGCGTGGTCGTGCAACAGCCGCTAGGCTTGTTATAGCCAGGAAACTTGGGCTCTCCCCTGAATTTGCCGGGGTCTCGTTTGTACTCCCGCTTGGCGGCATAGTAGGACTTCATCTCCTGGACGCAGTCTTTGAGGACAGCCTGAGCTGCCTGGCGGGGCAGCTTGCCGCAAAGGAAGTCCGGGTTGTTGGATGCCCTAAGCAGCGCTTCCAGGAAGGGGTAGCTGAGGAACGACTTTCCCTGTGCGGGCATCTTATAGCGGTCCCCGGCTTCGGTAGGCTGCTTGCCAGCAGCGTTCATCACCGGCAGTGCTCTGGCGATCTCGTCCAGGACCCCGCGCTCGTTGTCGGTGAGAGCCGCCGGGTCTTTTTCCACATCTGTGATGACCTGCCGTTGCTGGAAATTTGATAACAGAGAAGCCGCCCAAATTGGGCGGCTTCTTTTTCTTGTCAAATATGGCAGCCGAGAGACTTGGGAAGAAGTCCTGCAACAATCATAGACTTCAAGTGGCGGTCACTCAAATCTCTATGACAGTCATACGGGGCTGTACTCATCCACCCATCAGTACGAATGGCATTGGGATACAGCACCTCGGTCTTCCCTGTTCTGACCGGAGTCGTCTCAACAGGCGGCCGCAGTTTGTTGACTCGGCCGCAGGTCATTTTGACTCGCACACGAATGCCATCGAACTGAGGCAGCTCCTGCTCACAGCCAGCACAGAACGGATCTTCAGGAAGCCCAGGAAAGATGTTTCTGGCATCGACCCACAGGCCCTCACAGTTCTGGAGTTCGCTGAACCGCACTTCATCAGCGCCCAAAAAGTTCCGGGCCATTTCAACCATTGCCGTCACACCAGCTTCATCCTCCAGCAGTCCCTTCACCAAATTTGCGTTGATTCGGACAGATACACCAGCCTTATGAAAAATCTGTATTGCGCGCCGCATCTCATCGAACGAAACATGGAACCCCTTTTTGTTGTAGACCTTATCATTTCTTTTCTCTGTGTAGTGATGAATCGAAATGTTGATTCCGTCGAGGTAAGGGGCAATAGCCTCAGGGAGTCCATCCTTGAGCATGCTCCCATTTGTGGTCATATAGATATGTTTCTTCCAAGGACGAATCATCGCCAGATATTCCGCCAGATGAGTGTACAGCGTCGGCTCTCCCCCCAGAATGAGGACAGTCTCGGCATCCGAGTGGATCGTTTCCAAAGCCAGCTCCTTAACCGGCCGCTCTTTCGGACAATAGCCGCCTTTCTCAATACAAAATGCACAGTTGGCATTGCAGGCATTTGTAATCTTCACATCGAGACAATTCCCGTAGCCACCGGCGCAGGAATTTGCAGGATGACAAGTTTTTGTGACCATATCATATACCTCCAAAAAGTTATTTTTTCTCCAAATTGGTCAATGTTCTATCCTATGCCTACAAAGCAAAAGCAATTCCGATCCCAGCAAAAATCAATCCACATTGGCATACATCGAGCGTTGCTGCAAACAAGCAATAACAAAATCAAGGGGAAAAATGTGCGGAGGATTCTTTTGTATCTGACTGCTCCCACCCCTTACAGAGAGGGCTTTCCCGCGGTCCATTTTGTAATTGTGGTACGGCATTAACAGCCAAAGCAAGCTATCCTCCTTGCAGCGGCGGGCAGCCTGCGTTTTGTTGCCTTGAACCGACTTCTCATTGAAGTCGATGGCGAGCCGATCCGGCCATGAAAGGCCCGCAAAAAAATCGGTTGCCGCAAGACAATCCTCCAAAATGACCTTGTCTGAACTTGCATACAATGATTACATACATCAATTTGGGGATGCACGAAATTGCAAAATGGAGAAAAAATCAAGAAAGGAGGCATGGCATTTATGATATATCGTGGGAAAATCTTCATCGAAGGGGACTTGGCCTGCTTTATTAACAAGAAAATGTCCATCTCCGAGGAAGATGCCGAACTGGAGGCTTACCATGAAGAATCTTTCGAGATCCCGTTCCTCAATGGGGTCGTGGCCGAGATCCGGTTCTGCTTCGATGGCTCTGGATGGGCGGATGGCCGCCTATACGACCGGAATGGCGATGTAATCTACCAGGATGAACCGTTGTCCGAGTTCTTTGGAACCAGGATCTGGACCCTCGTGGATGGTGACCTGGGCGTGGAACTTGATACCTATGTCATCGAGGTTGTTCAGGAGGGAGTTGAGGAGGCATGACTTATCGGGCCAAGCTGGTTATACCAGCAGAGGAAGCAAGCCGAATCGATTATTTGCTTTCACAGATGGATGGCAAGATGCAGTCTGCTGTCTGCAAAGCAAGCTATGAGGTGCCGTTCCCAAATGGGTACAAAGCCAAGGTCGACCTGATGGTAGACTTTTTCTCCTGGGCAGAGGGCTGCCTCTGCAATGAGAAGGGAGAAACAGTCTGCAAAACCCAGTCTCAGAACTTCCTGTTCGACTCCTGGGTGTTCATCCTGGATGGTGCCTGCTATATGATCGATGTCACCCGTGAGGATGACTTGGGGACGGATTTGGACAACATGGGGAGAACCATCTGTTCGGCTCTTCGCCGTATGGATATTGAATTCCATGTTCTCGGTGATTCAGACATCCAGAAGACTATTTTTGTTACTTCAGGGCTGTTCACGGACCATAATTTCTCAATCAGCGTGCCGAAGGAAGAGTGGAATAAGGATCCGTACACCAGTGTTTCCCAGAGGTTGGCGAAGATGCTCCAGAATGACAGCTTGAAGCTCTCGGAAGAGGGTTTTAAGACTCTGATTTTCTGAGCAGAAATAGCTGTGGGACTGACTGCATACAACAGTCCAGTCCCCAATTTCGGAGACTAAACAAAGGCAAGGAGAAAACGAAATCAGGCGAAAATTAGCTTGCCGGCAACAAAACCAAGGAGGAATCAGTATGTTCCAGATTTTCGAGAATGGCAAGGCCGTTGCAAAGATGCAGACCCGCGAGGAGTTGTTTCGGTATTTCATCCGGCGCGATCTGAATATTTATATCTGTACCACGGATCGGATCATGTCGTACACGCCCTCGGTGTTTCAGCTTCTGGCTATGAACCCCAACGACCAGTATGCGCCCGGGGCCTGCTATGGCTTCCTGGGGGGCTGCCGGCCCACGCTCTATCCCAGGCCCATTATGATCCTGGAGGATGGCCGGCCGGTGGATATCCGTCCTAGGCTGCCGGAAATCAGGGGCTACCTGATCCGGTGGAAGGCTCAGGTCGAGAATCTCATCTGTGGTCCCAGTTTCAGCGCTGGGTACAAGCCCAGGTTCCGGCACATGTACCGCCGGCCCAAGGGCTACAAGCAGTCGCAGCTGGGCCTCTCCCCTGCCGATGCTGAGGAGATTCTGGAAGTCATGGCTACCATCCCGGATAAGCTCCGGAAGGTGAACCCAATGGATGATAGCCGCTGCTGGAAGCAGCACAGCCGGTCCTG
This sequence comes from Lawsonibacter asaccharolyticus, assembly GCA_003112755.1. Lineage (NCBI taxonomy): Bacteria > Bacillati > Bacillota > Clostridia > Eubacteriales > Oscillospiraceae > Lawsonibacter > Lawsonibacter asaccharolyticus. The sequence goes on from BFBT01000002.1 coordinate 405,832, forward strand.
GAAAGAGAGCTCCAAGGCTCGCAAGTCCTGGCAGAAGCACAAGAAGCAGAAGGCTCCGGCCAGCCAGTGCCTGCGGATGATGGGTACCATCTGGGATGAACCGAATCTGGAAGAAGACGGCGACACTGTCGCCTGAAAATTTTTAAGGAGGAATAGATTATGGAGAAGGCTCGGAAAAAGGAACTTTTGGAGAATTTCTGTTGCAAAGAGGTCATCTTCGCGATTCTTTGCATCATCGCCTGCGTGGTTCTGTTCTTTGTGCGGGCGCGTTTCCCGGCTGGCACAGTGATTCGGGCAGCCCTGGGGGTGGTGGAGGCCAATGTTGGCCTTCTGGCCATCCTGGTGCTGTTTCTGAGCGCCCCGCCAACCCGGCGCTGGCGCTGGTTACTGTACGCGGCGATCGTGTTTGAGGCCGTTGCTCTGGCTGGCATCGGAATTGCGGTTGCCGCCGGTGCAGCACTTGATGTCGTCACTGCGCTGAATTTGATCAATATTGGGACGATGTGCTTTTATGTCGTCGCCTGTATTGGCGGTACGGTCGCAATGGTATGCTCCCAATAAAGCAGACAGGAAAATAACATTGGGAGTGAATACAGGATGGGCAAACGAAAAGAAGTTGCTTTTGAGGAAAAAGTCTCGCTGGTGGAGGAATATCTTGCAGGACGGCTGCGGATGCGAGAGGCGGCGCGGCGAGCTGGGGTGGGTCACTCCACCATGGAGAGTTGGATCAGCCGGTATCGCTCGGAGGGAATTTCGGCATTGGAGGAGAATGGGAATCGCTCCAAACGGAAGTACAGCGAGGACTTCAAGCGCCAAGTGGCGGAGGAGTACCTGTCCGGTCAGGGCAGTTCTATGGCCATCGCGGAAAAGTATCATTTGCGCTCCGGGAATCTGGTATTGGACTGGGTAAAGGCGTATCATGAGAGAAACTCCAAGAGAGAAAGAGGAGGGACTATCATGAGGAACGACCACACCATAGAGGAACGGCTGGAGGCGGTGCTGGCCTGTCTGGAGGGCGGCCGGACGCTCCAAGAGGTGGCGCAGGCACACCAAGTAGCCGTACAGACGCTGCGGAGCTGGGTGAAAAAGTATCAGGAGTTGGGTCCCGCGGGATTGGAGGACCGGCGTGGCAAGCGCCTGGCGGACCAAACGCCCCGGAGCCGGGATGAGGCCCTGCGGATCGAGAACGCCCGGTTGAAGAAGGAGAATGAATTGCTGAAAATGGAACTGTATCTGCGAAAAAAAGTGCAAGAGCTGGAAAGGGGGGATCGCTGAGGCAGTTTCGGCAGGAACAGCAGTATGAAGCGGTGCGCTATGGTACGGAAAACGAGGGATTTCCTGTGGGGCCAGCCTGCCGTGCACTGCATATCTCCCGGGCCAGCTATTACCAGTGGCGCTCCGGGAAAGCCGGGGGCCGCGTCGCCGAGAATCAGCGCATCGCCCAGTTGGTGCAGGAGATCCACCGGGATAGCCCGGACAAGGGATACCGCCGCATTCGGGACGATTTGGACAAGTATTACCATACGCCAGTCAACGATAAGCGGACGCTGCGTATCTGCCGCTGCCTTGGGATTCAATCTGCGGTAAAACATGCCCCACATGGCTGCACTCGGGTGGCATCCTCTCCCCGGCAGCTGGCAGAGAATGTACTGAACCGCCAATTTTACGCCGACCGCCCCAACGAAAAGTGGCTCACCGATGTGACGGAGTTTCACTACTATACGGGAAATACCATGTGCAAGCTCTACCTGAGCGCCATCCTGGATCTGTGTGACCGAAGGATCGTCTCCTTTATCATCCGGGACACCAACGACGCTGCCTTGGTCCATCGCACTCTGGATCAGGCATTGGAGACCAATCCCGGCGCCCACCCTCTGCTCCACAGCGACCGGGGCAGCGCCTATACTACCCAGATCTTCCATGACAAGCTGGCTGCAGCTGGCATTACACAGAGTATGTCCCGGGTGGGAAAGTGCATTGACAACGGCCCCATGGAGGGCTTCTGGGGCATCCTCAAGCGGGAGCGCTACTATGGCAGGCGGTTCACCAGCCGGGAGCAGTTGGTCAAGATGATCCAGGAGTACATCACCTATTACAACTTCCACCGCCTCCAGCGCGGCCTGGGTGTGCGGACCCCTATGGAGGTCCATGACTGCCTGTCGGCCGCGTAGTGACCAGGTCTGCTCCATATTACTGGACAGGCAGAAATTCGCTCGTAAAGTGTAAAGTATTTCATTGTCTACTTGACGGGGAGCACACCACAATGTCCAGAAAGCCCAGGCAGGAACCCGAAAAATGAGAAATGCTCCCCTGTCCGAAAGGATGGGGGAGCTTGTTTTTGGCAAAAGGAAGCCCCTCCTTTCCGCTTCCTGCACAGTTCCAGCCTTTTTATAATGCGTTTCAGGGCAACAAAAAATGCCCAGAGGATTTCTCCTCCGGGCACTCATTCCGCTCAGCCAACGATGCGCATGATCTGGCGGATGGCATGATCCAGGCTGCCGTTATTGGACACAGTCCAGTCACACAGCCGCTCATTCTCCATCTCCTGGTCCAGGGTCATCAGCCGGAGCGTCTTATCCGCATTGGAGATGTCCCGCTCCAGCAGTGCCAGAACGATATCCTCCTTGCTGCGGCGCACGAACACGCTTACACACTGCTCGCCATAGACAGCTTTGCAGGCCATGGCACCGTGGATATCCACAGGTTTGATGGCGATACGGCCCTCGGCCCAGATAGCCTCAATCTCCTGCTTGGCGATGGCATATCCATGGCCGGCGTAGGTGGTGTGCTCCACCAGGCTGCCATCGTCGATGGCCGCATTGAATTCTGCCTCGCTCACAAACCGGTACTCCTCGGCGTCAGAGCCGTCATCCCGGGGCGGGCGGGTCGTCAGAGCCTTGACCTTGCGAAACAGTGGGTTCTTCACCAGCTCATCGCAGATAAAAGATTTGCCGGACGCCGAAGGCCCAACCAGGCAGATCATACCTGGGTGGCCGGCCGAACCCAGTTTGATGGGCTCGACGGTAGGGGCCAGCGAAACAGCTTCCACCAGCTTGATGAACTCCGCATAGCTGCCGGCCCGCAGGAAGCCCTCCATGGACTTGTTCCAGGGACGGGTAAAGAGAACTGGGTACTTAGCCGGGCTGCTGGTGATGTTGTAGTCGGCATCATCCAGCAGGAAATCCACATGCAGCAGGTCTTTGCGGCTGCCCAGCATCACATTGGACTCCTTGATGCCCGGAAGCAGTGAGCAGATCTGCTTGCCGCGGATCCCCATTTGCTCAGGCGGCATTGCTGAAGCAATGACCACTTCATGGCCGGCTGCCAGCAGCTCCTCCACCATCTCAGCGGCGCCCGGGTACAGGACCTGGGAGTCGAAGAAGTCAGGCTCCTTGAAAATGGCCATGAGGCCATCAGCCAGCTCCTTGTGGAAGTTGGCAAACGAGTAGAGGGTCACATCCTCCACGCTGACCGGAGTTCCGCGCTGGGTCATCTTCTGACAGGCCAACTCCGTACAGGGAGCCAGCACATTGTCCCAGTCAAGGGCGATCGTCAGCTTTCGTCCGATGTTCATATTTTATCTCCTCCTCCCTCACATCCCGACCGAACAGCAGAAGTCGTCCGGCGAGAATACGGTCCCCTCATAGGCCGCAAAAACAGCCTCATCGGTGATCGTTTCATCTGCGTTGGCAAGCTCGCCGTAGGACGGCCAGTCGCCATTCTCGACCATGCGGTCGAACAGAAGACACTGCTTCAGTTCGAGGAGCTGACCTCGGGTCAATCCTCTTACTTCCAACATAATGAATACCTCCTAGTTTTTTTTGTTTTCTCCGTTGGCTTATATGTATACCTGAATTGGGGTACTGGACTATCCTATGCAAATCGGCGGCGAGTGATTTTGGATGTTGTTGGGCTGTCGGTTCAGCGTTGTACGAAACGATTTGCAGGCTTCGTTGTTATGCAAAACGATGGGCACAGCGAAACGGTTTCGCCAGAATTGTTCAGCACGAGTCTGCATAGGATATTCTCAGTACCCCACTTTGGAAGCAATATATCTAGGAGACTTCAAAATATAGGGAAAACAAGCACTCAGGAAGCACCAAACCAATGCCTCTGCAGCACCCCAGAAGGCGTCTGCGGCCAGAGGAAGGACCTCGGGATGGCATTAAGGGGAAAGGCGAACCTATGTGCTGAGCGAAATGGCCAAACAGCTGCTGTCCCTCCTGACAAAGTCTGCAAATAAAAAGTCAATAGGGAAATAAAGCAAAATTGAGGAGAGAAAAAGGCCATGCCAAAAGCGGCCAGCAGGTAAAGGACGCTGGCCGGATGGTCAGGTATGTAACAGTGCACATTACTTCTGAGGCAGAATAATCGTTGCTTTAGAGAAGTTGTTCCAGTCAAGGCACTGCCCACAGCGGTCACAATAGGACTGGTATTCCCGTTCCATAGTCCTTCTACATTGCGGGCAAACAGGAAAACCCGTCACGCCAGAGAGGTATCGAAAGCAGCGGATGTGTGTAACTGGCATCGGTTCGCGGAAGGCCATCTCTCTCCAGAACTCTGAGGGGATCAACAGGTCATTTGGCGTCAGTTCAAAGCCAACGCAGAGTTTTTCCAGCGTCAGGATCGTGGGCGCAGTCTTGCCTCTGGCAATGTCGCCAAAGTACCTGGAACTGAGGTCACATCGTTCCGAGGCAGCTTCATAGCTGAGCTTTTGAGTATCACATAATTTGAGGACGGAGGTGGATAAATTGTCTAAAAACATCTTAATCGCTCTCTTTCTGTCATAAGATGCTTTTAGCGTATGGGCAATATGGTTCTGCTACAAGGAAGGATACTTCCTTAATTTTCCTCCAGAGATGCCAGATATTCTTTTACTCTGCCATAATAGATGCGCAGGAACTTGTTGGCGCCGGCTGTCATGTAAACCAGATAGGGTTTGCCCTCGGCTCGTTTCTTGTCCATGAAACGGTATACCGGGTCATCCTGGGGCTGTGTTTTCAGTAGGCAGTCCATAACCAGGAATAAGGCGCGGCGCAGCTCCGGCGGCCCGCTTTTGGAAACCCTTGTGCTCTTAGCCTCGTGAGTGCCGGACTGGTCAGCGCCAGGGTCAACGCCCGCAAAAGCGGTAATGGCGTTTCGGTGGGTAAACCGGGCCACATCCCCAAGCTCCGCCATAAGCTGAGGGCCGAGAGAATCGCCTACACCGTGCATGGCCATGACCACAGGGTATTCCGGGAGCTGGGCTGCCAGGGCCTGCATTTCAGCCTTGAGCCGTTCCAGAGAGGCAGAGACGGCGTTCAGCGCATCAATGGCCTGCCGGACCATGGTTTTGGTCAGAGCGTCCTTGGGGAGCATGGCAATCAGGTCCTGTGCTCCGGTGTGGACCTCAACGGCTTTGCTCTGGCTGAAGTTGTAGCCATGCCGTTTACACCACTTACGGTAACGCTCGGCAAAGGCAGTGAGGCTCATGTTTCGCACACAGTCCACATGCCAAAAGGCCGTGGCAAAGTCCACCCACTTCTGGCTGCCGTCCTCACGGACAGGGCTGTCAAATAGGGCGTTGACGCCGGGATAGGTCTGGTCAAGAAGGGCGATGAGGTTGTTTTTCATCATCGTCTTAGTCTTAGCGTATAGACTCTGCTGCCGGTTCAGCGTTTTCAGTTGCATTCGAATCGTATCCATGGGTGTATGTTGGCGCAATTCTGCCCAGTTGTCAAGCCCATAGCGGGCAATCTTCCGGGCATCTGCCTTGTCTGTTTTCACTTTTCGCAGGGTGTTGTTCCCGTAGTCTTTGATAAGCTTCGGATTGACTGCGCTGACAAAGACGCCCTCCTCATGAAGAAAACGGGCTACCGGCTCATAGTACCGTCCGGTATGCTCCATGACTACTCGTGTCTCACCGTCCAGGCTTTTCAAGTAGTCTGCCAGCTCCTTGAGTTCACTGCCGGTGTGACCAATAGAAAATGGTTTTGCTACCACTTCTCCAAAAGGGCGGAGAACGGATACCATGCTCTTTCCTTTGGAAACATCGATCCCTGCCACATTGTTCATATTGATCGCTCCTCATCATGGATTTGTTTTGGCGACCAGCCATTCCACCATTGCCGATCCAATCTATTTGATGACACGGGCGCACCAAGGAGGTGGCTCAACCTGCATAAATCGAACGCTGCGAATGAGAGGCCGGCTGACGGACTTCGTCACGGACGCGCTGGTCCTTGGAGGTATACATCAGGCCAAGACTCTCTCATTCTAACAGCTTAGGCAACGATGCGGAAAAAGACACGGCTGGCTGCCGTGCCTTCAACCGTAAATACATTGTAATAGGAGGTACTTTATGTTTTCAAACATGCAAGCTATTTTGGCCAATCTGGTAGTCCCGGTTGTCCGCTTGCTTCTTTTCATCGCTGCGTACGCCGCCATCAAGTTTATACAGACCAAGGCGGCTATCTACAAGGCGAAAAAGGAAGCGAAAATTCGGGACCAAGAACACGCTGCTCGTATCAGGCGCGCTAAGCGCGCAGTGAAAGAGCTGTCCCCCGACCTCAAAGAGGCAGCGGGAGACAGCCCTTACACAGATGCTATGGCAGATATTTTTTGCTCGGCCTCAGGTTCCCCAACCAGTTCGAGTAAAGATACTCTGCCTAGCGCGGAGTCGCGGGAAGCGATCTCTGTGACCCTCAGTCGTTGAGGGTTTAGTTCCCATCCGCAAATGGGATGGCAGCCTATACAGGCTATTTCATCTTATGCACGGAGAACAAAAACGATTTGCCGATTCATATAGGCGCGGCATAGACAAAAATTGCATATCGTTGGCATGTAGCCATGTTAGATGCAGCTTCCGATTTTCGGGAGCTGTTGCTTTTTGTCCAGAATTAGAACCTCTTGCCGCCATGCAGCCCAAGAACAATGCCGATAACCTCGGAAATGTTGCTGACATTGGTGTCCACAACGCCGCCCGGGCCGGACAGCATGGAGCCGTAGAGATTGTAGCTGGTGCCATCAGAACAACTGATGAGAGGCCCGGACTGGGAAATGGTGGTGCCGTCTTTGGCGATGAACATAGGAGTCGACCTCCTTTTTGTTGGATGTAGCCTATCCTATGCAGGTTGGGCTGGGATGATTTTTGTCTGCAGGAGCGCTTGGGCATGGAAAAGCATAAACATCTTTTTTAACGAAGAAATGTGGCACAGGGACTTCTTCTTTCCAAAAAGCGGTGGCGCGGGCGGCTCCGTTCCGGAGCCTATGTCGGGTCCGTGAGACCTGCGACCTTCTTCGAAGGTTATGTGGCGCGTTTCCAACAACGGCGGAGTTGGTTGTAGGTTTTCGAAAAAAACCTATGTGGGTCGTAGTGCAAAACAAGGGAACCTCACGGACCCGGCATAGAGTTCCCGCGAGGGAACCGGCTCGGGCGAGTGATGCCAGCAAATAGAACGGACTCAGCCTCTTTTCTTCGTTAAAAAAGACCCACTCTCCCCTATCAGAGCAGAAAGAAGCCCAGGACAGATGTTCCTCCATCCTGGGCTCTCAACCAATCAATGGTTCGACTTCTTAATATTGCAAGGCGTGCAGAGCATCTGGCAATTCTCCCGCACCGTCTTTCCGCCCCTGCTCCACGGCTTAATATGGTCGGCGTGCATATCCTTGAAGTCCTTAGCCTGCCCGCAGATGGCGCACTTGCCACCCTGGGCATGATAGGCGGACAGAGCGACATCGCTGTCGAACTGCCGGATGTTGAGATACTTTTCCTCGCCGGTGAGCAGGTATGGATAGATGCCCGCCTTCTTCTGCACCTCACTGTCAGCCAGCAGCCTCTTCACCTCCGCCTGGAGGAAGGCCGGGTCCAGGTTGTCGCCCTTGTGGGCGTTGTACAGGTGGCCCCAGGGCACACCTTTCATTGACTTGTCGGCGCTGGCGCCGAAGATCCGCTGCACCCAGTCGAAGACGGCCTCAAAATAGTTCCAGAGCTCATCCGCATTCGGGTCGTTCCGGTGGGCCTGCATGAACTGGACGATGGCGTCCTTCCCGGTATAACCCTCTTCCTCTGCCTTCCAGGCAAAGGCCGTCTCCAGGTATTTCTGGCGGAATGAGTTCGGCTTCGATATCTTCGCGGCGGGTATAAAACTCGTCGTTCTTGGCTTTCTTGGCAGCACTGAGATTCTTGTTTTTGGCCATGGTGCAGTATCCCTCTTTTACTTCTTTTGGAGGAATACTATGCAATTTGGCCGAAAGCTATTTGCAGAAACAAAGTCCCAAGAAAGCCCTCCAGGAGCTCGCTGGACGGCCGCTTGTCATGGGGAATATCCCAGGACTCCCCTGCCCATCCCACGGCCGCCACGGATCGCCTGTGTCCTCAAGGCACCGGGAAAACAGTTTCCCTAAGGGTTCTAATTGCCAATAGGACTGCGGAACGGTTTCGTACAACATGAAAAAGCCCCGGGAATGCCATCTCAGCACCCCTGGGACTGTTTCCTAATCTAATTTCAGAATATCACGCTTCGGCTAACAAGGACTCATCCCCCACTTCTCCCCGCAGCCGTTCCTTCAGCATCGTATTACGCTTGGTCGTCACTTCATGCTGCACTGCGTACTGCAGGGCTGCCTCCGAGCCAACCACCACCAACAGTTTCTTGGCCCGGGAGAACCCTGTATAGACTAGATGCCGCTCCAGCATAATGTGATTGGTATTATGGATGGGCATGACCACAATCGGGTATTCTGACCCTTGCGATTTATGGACAGTCGCCGCATACGCCAGCGAGATATCGCCCAAATCGGAGGTCGAGTAGGTGACTGGCATGCCATCAAAGACAATGATGATCTCATCGTCCTCCCGGTTGATAGATAGGATATTGCCAACATCCCCATTGAAGACATTCTTATCGTAGTTGTTCTGCATCTGCATGACCTTGTCGCCGATCTTGAACATCGTATCGCCATACTGGACAAAAATCTTGGAGTCACTCAGCGCCGCCTGGAGCCGCTTGTTGAGGGCGACGGTGCCAATATCGGAGGTTTTCTGCGGGCACAGCACCTGGATGTCGAGCGGGTCCACCTCATAGGTATTGGGCAGCCGCTTACTTACCAGCTCCTCGATGAGCCGCGGAATATCATCCTTGTTCTCAGCCCGGATAAAGAAGAAATCAGAGTCCTTCTTCACCCGGATATCAGGCATCTGCCCCTCGTTAACGCGATGGCAGTTTTCAATGATTTTACTGGTAAGCGCCTGCCGAAAAATCTTGGTCAGCCGCACAGTTGGCACCATCTCTGAGTCGATGATGTCCCGCAGTACATTACCGGCGCCCACAGAGGGCAGCTGGTCGATGTCGCCGATCAGGATGACCCGGGTGCCCGTTTTCAGGGCCCGGAGCAGGGCGTTCATAAGGAATGTATCGATCATGGACGACTCATCCACGATGACCGCCTGGGCGTCCAGGGGATTGGCCTGGTCGCAGAGAAACCCATCGTCAGGACGATACTCCAGGAGCCGGTGGATAGTCTTGGCCTCCATCCCCGTGGCCTCCTGCATCCGCTTGGCCGCCCGGCCGGTAGGAGCCGCCAGAGCCACCTTGAGCTTGTTCTGCAGGAACGCCTCGATGATGCCCCGGGTCACGGTCGTTTTGCCAGTGCCCGGTCCGCCCGTAAGCACCATCACCTGAGCGTTCATGGCGCTCATAATGGCGTCAGCCTGGAGCGGATCATAGGAGATCTTCAGCTTGGCCTCGATCTTGGCAACCTCAGCCTTCAGCCCCTTGGGCTTGGTCATTAGCCGGTCAAGATTGCCGGCAATACCGATTTCGCAGTACCGAAGCTGGGGCAGATAGATGGCGGCCGTCCCCTCTTTGACGATCTCGCCCACCTTCAGCATCTCGTCGATAGTCGCCTGGAGCTTCACCTCATCCACATCCAGCAGCTGGATAGCCTTGTGGACCAGCTGGTCCCTCCGGGCATAAACATGGCCGTCGTTGCTCACTTGGTTCAAGGTGAACAGGACGCCGCTGCGGATGCGGACATAGCTGTCCTTATCGATCCCAAGGCTGCTGGCCAGATGGTCAGCCATCTGGAAGCCAATACCGCGCACCTCATCGGCAAGCTGGTAGGGGTTCTTGGTGATGACGGCAATACTATCCTCGCCATAGTGGGAATAGATACGGGCCGCATAGCCAGGTGTGACGCCGTGGCCCTGGAGGAAGATCATCACATCCTGGATGGCCTTGTGTTTCTTCCAGCTCTCCTGGATCTTCTTCAGCCGGCCCTTGCCGATACCGCGGATGAGAGACAGTTTCTCGGGATGCTTGTCCAGAGTCTCGATCGTATTGGGGCCAAACGCCTGGACGATCTTATGGGCGTATTTCCGGCCGATACCTTTGCAGAAATTGGTCAGGTAAAGCTCAATGCCATCAAGGTCCTGCGGCGTCTTGCAGGTCCAGTGGTCAGCCTCCATCTGGCGGCCATACTTGGGATGCGTCTTCCACTCTCCCTCAACAGTGAGAGTGACGCCCGGCTGCACATCAGCCATAGGACCAGTGATGGTGATATAATCGTGGTCGGTGATGCAACTGAGGATGGTAAAGCCATTCTCAGCACTGCGAAAGACGACCTTGGCGACTCTGCATTCGATTGTTTCCATGTATTCTACCCTCCTTTTCGGGAGTTGTTATATCTAGTATATTATATGCGGATGCCAGGTTTGATATTTTGGATGCTGGGTTTTGGAGAGCTGTGTCTTTTTTAACGAAGGAAGTAGCGGGGATTAGTTTGTTTGCCGGAAACTGCGGTGCGAGCCGGCTCCGTTCCGGAGCTTATGCTGGGTCCGTGAGACCGGCCCCGCACCCCTACTGGTATCTTTGGGAACTCCATTGTTGCACGAAAAAACGAGCTTGGCAAATCGTTTTCTAAAACAGCAAGCTGCGCGAAACCGTTTCGTCCGCGCCAAAGCAGCTGTCTCACGGCCCCCACATCAGCTTCCGAAGGAAGCGGCTCCGGCGAGAGTAAGCGGCAAAAGAAAACCTCCCATCACTTTTTTCGTTAAAAAAGACTCGACTCTCCGTCACCAAGGACCTGCGAAACCATTTTGCACAGCAAAAGGCCCCAGGGGCGCTACGCAGCACCCCTGGGGTATCTATCCAAAAGAAAAGAAGAACTTAATGCCGCCGCCGGGGCTTTCCCTGTCCGCCTTTACTGCCGTCTGCACCTTCTGGTTTCTGCGGCTGGTTCTGAGGATCAGTCTCCCGGTATTTCAGCATCTGCAGGGTCTCATTGGGTTTTGTCCTGATATCGGCCAAGATTGTAAACGCCTCAGTAGGCGTATAGCGCAGATTCTTCATCAGCCGCGCAGGTGTATAACCGCGCCGGCCAAAGTTGGAAGCAGCCTTGGAACCGCTGGTAGCAAACAAAGCGAACGCCGCCATGACCTCGGGGTCTTTGTCAAACTTCGCCATTTCATCTTTGGCTTCCTTGGAACTGATCTTCTTATGCTCGATGATCCAGCCCAGGACTGTTTGCCGGTCTGCTTCTGCTTTCTCCTCTGGAGTCATATCCTGGGGCTTGGTCGGTGCTGACTTCTGCCCACCCGGCTTCTTTGCCGCCTGAGCAGCATTGGCTTCAGCCTTGGCCAGCGCCGCCGCCATCTCCTCTGCAGAAGGTCCGCTGTCGGCACTGCCAGTAGCCGCGCCCTTGACGGACGCCAGGGTAGACAGAGGTTTGGCCGGCTCCAGGCCGGGCAGTACATACTTGTTGCCGATGTTCATATCCAGATTGGTGCTGCTCACCATCTGGAAGGGCTTATCGCGGTCCGGACTGGTGAAGGTCAGACGGAAGACATTGATACCCTCCCTGTTCTTGGTTTGCTCAATCTGAGTGAGGGTAAAGACCTCCTCCCCTGCTCGGTTGCCCTTTGCCTGAACTACATCATACTGGTCCAACTTCGGGTGCGCCTTCAGCATCTCCCGCATCTCCTTGCAGTCCTTGCGAAATAGGTACAGAAACTCATAGAGCCCAAAATAGCGGAGGTATTTCCCAGCAATATTTATGGGCACTGTATCCTTGGTCTTATCAGAGATGAACATCCTAGTATAGCCAGTATTCAACCCCAGCCGTTCATCCATCTCCACCGGATCAATGTGGTTGGAAAAGATCAGCTTCTCGACCAGCGAATGCAGGTTCAGGTAGGATTCAGCTGGATCCAGCTTCCGGCGGGCGGCTCTGGATGACTCAGACAGGACCCGCCGGACTTCCTCCACCAGCACCAGGTTCGTGTTTGTCTCAACCGCCGACTCCAGATCAGATTCATGGGAAGGCGGAGGAGGCGGGGGCGTGGCCCCGAGGGCCGGCTCCTCCACCACTTCCTTTTTGTCAGGGTCAGTGATAGTGGATGCCTTATCGCGTTTCACGCCGTCCACAAAACAGGTGACATTGGCGCTGGCTTTAATAGGCGTCTTGCCGCACAGCCACACGCGGGTGATAAATCCTTTGCGGGAATAGTTACTGATGATTGAATTCACCATCGCCTGAGTGGTTTTCATGACCATCAGAGTCCCATCCTTTTGCTGGGCGCGGATGGACATAGCATAGGAATCGGCATCTGCCCTATCCAGGAACAGTCGGATGGACTGGTTCTGGACGGCAATGCCAAAGGTCTGCTGGGCCCACTCCTCGGCTGTCGTATCAGGGTCGGCAACCACATAGATGTCCCCATAGCCGAGAAACGAGTGGACCAGGGCCGATTCCTCCCCCTCGTCCGGGTTCGGCTCCAGGCGCAGACGGAGGATCTGACGGGTCAGGTAAGACAAATCTTTTGTCACAGGAATACACACTCCTTTCAGAGAAGGGCCGGAGCAGCATGCCCCGGCCCAGGTATATTAGATTTGGCTTAGCAGCGGGTTCCGGCCAAGGCTGGGCTTCTTAGGCGGTTCCTCTTTTTCCTTTGGCTCCGGCTGGAAGCAGATGGTCCGCTCCGGATCCACAGGCTGCGGCTCAGGCTTAATGGATGGCTTCGGCTCCAGCTTAGGCTTTGGTTTGGTCTGAGCAACTGGTTTAGGCTCGGCAGCCCAATCCTCTACCAGTTCCTTATCCTTTGCCGAGAGGCTCATCTTCTCCTTTTTTCCAGTCATCTTTCCGTTTACAGAAACGAGGAATTCAGACCAGACCTGCCGCATGACATCAACCTTTGGCGGGATCTCCTTGTCGCCAAATTTCAGCGAACCGCGGATCAGCGACTTTACGAACGGAGCCAGCATATGGCCGTTGGTCCAGGCTTGATCCAGCAGGTCCCTGGCCTCATCGCCACGGATAGACAGGTTGACCACGCTGCCGATGACAAACTCACCATCAGGGCCGCGGATCTGCCAGCCATACTTGAACCCACCTTTGGGCTCCACATAGTCGCCCTTTTTTGGTCCGTCGCGGATCAACGGAGCCCTGGCGTCCACAATGCCGATCTTCAAAGGTTTCCCCATAGCATTGGCGGCCATCAAAGCACGAACCCAGCGTGCCCGGCTCTGTCCGCTGCGCTGCAGCAGATTGAACCAAGCGGCAATGTCCTTGTCGCCTTCGCCGATATAGATACCAATATTCGTGCATGTGCTCATATGGGTTGGTTCACCTCCTTAAAGGGAGACAGGGCTTGGCTTAATTGTCCATCCCGTCCTCCAAACCTTCTGGATCATCCAGCAGCTCAGTCGTCCGCATCCGACGGTTTGCCTTCGCCTGCTCGACTTTAGAGAAGATCAACTCCTTCACATCCTTAGATTTGGAAATATTAACCAAGTCAAGGGTGGGTGTCGTCTTATCCGAAGAGTGCAAACTCACAGTACCGACGCCAAAGATCCGCTGGAAGAAGCTGCGGGTGAGGGTGATGTCTCGTACCCGGTAGAGGAGGACTTCCTCCTCCTTCAGGTTAAACAAACCTGTCTCTCGGAAGATACGAGGCGCCTCGCCTCCACTCAAGCTATACTTGGTGAAGCTGATGGGTAGCCCCAGGTGACGCTTGCGGTCTTTCCACAGCATATCTTCCATATTTTACTCCTCCCCCAACTTTCCCCGCAGACCCTTGTAGGCGCCAACGACCACGGCAAACTCGATGGGCAGCTCCTTGCCGGCGATCATGGGCCTGGTGAGCAGCATATGCTCATCGTCCATGAGCCCGGTGCCCTTATAATAGTCCAGCAGCTGATTGAAAAAGGCCGCGCCGGTGCCGCCGGTGACCAGGATATAGCGAAAGTCGATGAGGTTATCATACTGCTTATTCAGGTAGCGGATCAGGTTGTTGCAAACAGACTGGATCTTCTTCTCCCGAATGGACGACAGATCAATATTGACCACCTTGCCCTGATCCTTATCCATGTAGCGCACAGCCGTCTCGCCCTGGCTGAGCAGATACTCGACCGCATAGTGCTTGATGTCAGGCCGGGCGTCAGCAATCTCCTTGGCTACGCCCAGGTTGACATTCTTCATAGCATAGTTGGTGTTGCTCTCTGCCCGGTCGTCGTCTACGCTGCCGCCCCTGGAAACGGGCACCAGGCCCATCGTGTAGTAGCCACCATCAATGACCAGTGTGGGGCCGTTGGCCAGGTACTTGAACTTGGACTCGTCGATGAAGCCGTTGTCATCGGAAGTCTCGCCCAGAATGGCAGCGATCGTCTGGGAGACGGTCATCACATTCTGCTCGTGGATGGTAAACCGGAACTCCTTCTCGGCCTCATTGTCAAAGGTCATGAAGAAACGCTGGTCGCCTGCCAGCAGACCTGTGACCGTAGAGGCATACTTGTTGCGAACTGCGTGGGGCAGAGCCACAATGAGCCGGATGTCCAGGTCCTCCCCATAGAGGCCAGTCAGCTCAATGGCCTTGGCGATGGCTGAGAGGATGCCCACAGCTGCCTCAGGAGAAACGAACCGGGCTTCCGTGTAAAACCGAGCCATAGGATCATCCTGGCTGTCCTTGTTATCATACATGACCGTGCGGGCGTACTGGCCAACACGCCAAGTAGCGCCGGAGCTGTCCTTATAAAGGATGAACCCATGCCGCCCGCCGTAGTCGCTCATCTTGCGCTCATCTGTCTCCACGGCACAGAAAGGGAACTTGAAATGGACCCCATTGGCGATGACCTTCATAGAATCGAAGCCAGGGTCAATGGCGATCAAAAGCTGCTTAGACATATTTGTCTGCCTCCTCGAATTTTTAATATATGGCGGGATAGCCGCCCTGTCCCGTTCGAGGCTATAATATGCACATTATATTGAAGTTATTTCCGCAATTTTGGCGAAAGAAAACCCAGGAGAATTGTTCCTCCTGGGCGTTTTTGCTAATATGGCAGTTATCTTCTCTGCCTACTCCCCCGCATAGGGCGCTACGCTAAAATTAGCGCGGAGTCGAGGGAAGCCTACAGGGCGTGCAGCTTAGCCCTCCTGCTGGTAGTACAGCTCCAGTGCCCGGTTCAGCACCTCGTCTGCCCGCTCGTAGTCGTCTGGCCGGAGCTTCGTCTTCACAGCGTCAGCAATGCGGGGCAGGGCCTTCTTGAAACGGCGGTTCAACTCTCGCGTTTTCTTCTGCTGTGCCTTCTCCTCCTTGGTGAGTACGACCGGAGTCGCCTCCTCTGGCTGCTCCTCCCCTACCTTCTCAAAGTTCTCCGAGATAATATTCTCATGCCATTTCTCTTTTCAGTTCCCGCATAGACCTTGTGGAGCCAGGATATCTTCGGCTCAGAGAGCTTGTATTCCAGGAGCTGTTCCTGAACATCCGGCGGTAAGAAGGCAATATGATAGGCGATACGGCCGGTGACAGCTCCGGCATCCAGTCTATCCAGCCAGGGATCGATGAGGTCATGCATACGGACATATCGCTGGATCATACGCAGAGTCACCGACTTGCCGCCACCATAGCCGCCACCTGAGCCTGCTCCTGAGCCACTGCCTTGGTGATCTCTACATTGATGGCTTCATCGGCGGAATTGCCACCCTTAATTTGGGTGTAGTAGTTGTACCAGCCATAGATGAGGTCTCTGGGCGACAGGTCCCGCCGCAGCAGGTTGGTGATGTGGAAGATATTGCGGGCTGCATCGTCATCCAAGTCCATGATTCGGCATGGCACCGTCTTCAGTCCGGCAGCCTTTGCATTCGTCCATCGCTGTTCCCCGGCCAGGATTTCGTACTTAGACATCTCGATGGGCGACTTGCGGACAATGAGCGGCTCCAGTACCCCATGTTCCTTCATACTCTCCACGACCTGCTCCTGCAGGAGAGACCCGTATTTAGAGTAGTCTGAGGTTCCCTTTAGTGTGCAGGGATGCAGCATGTCAACAGGAATATCCTGGAAATTAGACAGAGCCTCCCTGCTCCTGCTGAGTCGATGGGCAGCTTGCTGGTCGCATCAGTAGCTGACCGTTCCCTGCGTTCAAATCCAAAGTTCTTCTTCGTTGCCATCTTAACCTCTCACCTTCATGTTCAACTTCTCTAACAGTTCGTCAGCAAAATCGATGTAGTCCTTTGCAACAGAGCTCTTGGGCGCATAGCGGATCAGGTCGATCTGCCGGTTTGTGTATTCAGCCGCAGCCAGCCCATCCCGGATCTTTGTTTGGAACAGTACAGTGCCCAGCTCAGCTGCCAGCTGCTCATATTCCTGCATATAGCTGCTGGCCAGTATTGTCCTTCGTTTGTACTTGGTGATAAGTAGCCCCAATATTTCGGCGTGCATGTCGGCATTTTCAGCCTTCATCTGCTCGATAGTATCTCGGAGGTCCAGCAGGGCTGTCCGGGAAGTATCCTCCGTGAATACCGGGATGATGATATAGTCGGCAGTATAGAGGCTGTTCAGTGTGAGCAGGGTGAGTGACGGGTTGGTGTCCAAAAAGATGAAGTCGTAGCGACTGCGGACCTTCCGCAGAACCCAGTCCAAGGTCGTGTGCTCGGTGGCGCCCCAGCCCTCATTGAAGCGGGACTCTAGCAGCTCGTAGATTTGCTCAGGCGTGGCGCCACGCTCTCTTAGGGCGAGAAAATCACTCCGGGGCATCAGACTGCGGCCAGTCCATTGGGTGAGGTTCGGCGAGGCCCGGACCAAATCGCCCAGGTTGGACTTGACAATGGCATCCTCAATGGAACACTCCTGTTTGAGTACTTCCAGGATGCTCAGGCTAGTGTTGTCACCTAGCTTGATGGGTCCAGGACCACCAGCTACGGCGCTGAAGTTGCCCTGCGGGTCCATATCAATGGACAGGACTTTGTAGCCTTTACCGGAGAGGATGGATGCCAGAGAGGTTGCAGTGAGAGTCTTCCCTACCCCACCCTTTTGATTTGTGACTGATATGACAGTTCCCATAGGTTTCGTTTCCCCCTATGCTCTAAAAGCAATTCGATGAGAACCAGTATAACAGAGGTTGAGGTCGCTTGCAATCGGATGGAGGTAAATTTCTTTTGTTTTTGTGAGCGAAACGGTGTCGTGGGGATGGGCTGGGATTGAACCTGGGCGGAAACCTTTTGCGGCATGGTGTTGCTGCGCAGGTTGGGACAGGTCTTTTCTAACGAAGAAAAGAGGCGGTGGAATTTTTCTTTGTCAGAGACTCTCGCCGGGGACGGTCCCCACAGGGACCTACTTGGGGTCCGTGAGGAATCGATTTGCCCCATATGAAACGGTTTCGCGTCCACCGTTGTACAAAACAGAGAGCTCTCCCGGCCGAAACCGGGAGAGCTCTTTGGTACAGCAGATTAGGGTTGGACAGAGTCCGGCGAAACGGTTTCGCTTGCCTCCTCCAGGGCATTGATGATGTACAGGATATCCTTGCCATCGGGAACGGCTGCATCGACGGCAGCGCCGCTGCTGCCGCCCGGCGCTTTGGGCGTGGAGCTGTGGATGGGAGGCTTGCTGTTGGATGGGATACTGCTGCCGGAGCCAACACTGCTGAGAATAGAGCTGGAGCTGCGGGCAATATCGATGCCGCCGTTGATCAGGTTCTTGTTGGCAGAGAGGATGTCTGAGGCAGAGAGGATGGAGACGGACGACTTGCCGCCCACCAGCTTCTGAGCTAAAACGCCGGAGTCTGTCTGCAGGGTTGCGACCTTGGCTGCCGACGGGCCGAAGACGACCGATTTGGGCGTAGGCTGACTTGGAATATTGTTATGACCCTGGACAGGTTCAGATAGTCCCGGCCATTGGTGATGACACCCGAGAAAACAGTGATGTCCAGGTCGTCTTCATCCCGCTCCGTGACCTCGATGGAGGGCTGGGGCGATTCGGCATGAGCGGCGGCCGCAGCCATCATTGGGCCGACCCCGGCGGCAATAGTGCTGAGCAGAAGAGCCGAAGCCAGCAAAGCTGGTGCTTTTCTCATGGAGAATTTCCTCCTTTCTTTGTTTGAGTCTATGATATGCGCGTTGCCCCAAATTCATTGTCCGAACGAAAATGTACGCGAAACCGTTTCGCGGAAACAAATCGTTGGCACAAACAACGAAGCACTGTACGCCTGGGAACCTCACGGACCTCACATAGGCTCCGGAACGGAACCGGCCCGCAGCGAGAGGCTTCGGCAAGAAAGAAATTCCCTGCGTTTTCTTCGTTAAAAAAGACTTGCCAAACCTATCCATGGCAGAAAGGCCACCAAACAGAAACCTGCGAAACGGTGTCACCAGCACCTCCACGACACCGTTTCGTCTGACCCCGAAGGCCTCATCCACTCTGCCGATAGCTCTGACGGGACTTGCATAGCATAGAAGCATAGCAAATTTTATACTTTGAGAGGAGGAACGCTATGTTCTTTCTTTGGAAAAATAAGCCGGCTTCGGTGCTCAGCAGTTCCGGAGAGTGGATCCCCAAGCAGGAGATCCGCAACCGGCTGAATGAGATCCGTATCTTCGCCAGTGCAGGGGAGGCCAGACATGTTCAGCGATCCAAGTATAACAAGAAGGGCGTCTCAGTTCTGATCGACAAAACTTCAAGGAAAAGCCAAGCTCCAGAAGCTGCCTGTCTGCAAGGAGGCGGCCACCCAGAACCCTGACGACTGTTTCGACGGCAAGATGCCTACTTATGGTGAGTACTGGATGTCCTCTGTGATGGCGTCGCCGGGCAGGACAGCCGGATCATTTTCCCGTCTGCCAACCAGGAGTTAACGGCCCACACGCCACTCATCCAGGAGATTCATGAGACCCTTGGCAGGCTGGCTGATTTCATGTCTAAGCTGAACGGCCATGAGCAGCGGCTCTCCAATGAAATCCGGCAGATCGACCTGCTGGTCGCCGACCGCCTCCACCAGGCTGAGATTTTTGAGCTCACCGATGAGGAATCGCAGACTTTCGTGAGGGAGCTGCATGAGCTCAAATCGAACGCCGGCGCCGGAAGAATGAGTTGTCGGCCCTGATGTCCTGCAAGGAGGTTCTCCGGCAGGTGAGCATCGACGATATCAAACGCGCCATCAATGATATCGAGATGCTGGGCAGCCAGAAGTACCGGTGCAAGGCGCTCAGCGAATCTGATCCGTTTGTACAGAAGCATGTAAAGCTCTAAGGAAGGAGGTCCCAAATTTATGTCCGAAAAGAGTGTGTCCTCGTTGGTTATCATGACCCTACCCAAGAATCTGGACTGCCTGATCGGAGGCAAAGGCGTTGATCCGGCTGGTGGCCGTATCTGCGCCATTTTTGATGACGGCGATTTTAAGGAGATCCCGATGACCAATGAGGAAGTAAGTATCGAATGTCCCACCGATAAGGAGGGCAACTCCTTGGCGACGGTCTTCTATGGAGGCCAGTCGCAAATGTTCCAGGTGTATGTTCGCAAGCCGGTCATCCGAAAGTTCACCATTGTAACGCCGCCTACGAAGAACAGTACCTGGCCGGTGAAAAACTGGACCTGTCCGGCCTCAAGCTGAACGCCGAGTATGAGACAGGGGAGAGGGTCTCGTATGAGAATATCCCGGATGTCGACTATACGGTGAAGTACGGCGACGCCGTCTACCCGCTGGTCATGGAGGGCCTCTCGGTACCTATCTTCATCAAGGTCACAGAGGCGACCCTGACCGGCCTCCGGATGGGCAAGCTGCCCAACAAAACCGAATACCTGGAGCGCAAGGAGAAGTTTGACCCGGCTGGCGGAACCATCATTCAGATGTTTGACAGCGGCACCGAACAGGAGATTCCGCTGCCTTACTCGGCCGTCCGCGGCTTCAGCAATTTGACGCCCGGGCCCCTGGAGCTGAAGGTGCAGATGGGCCAATTCTCCACCAGCTTTGAGGTCTATATCGTGGAGAAGAAAGTTGTGCGGGTTAGCATCGACACACAGCCCTTCCGAACTACCTACACAGAGGGCGAGTCCTCGTCATGGATGGTATCCGGGTAGGCGTTGAATACAACAACGGAGAATCCCGCATCTGCGACGAGTGGGACTATGAACCCAAGAAGGCTGTGCTCGGCCAGGATCTAGTAGTGGTCACAGTGGGAGATGCCAGCGCAACCCTGGCTATCACTGTGGCGCCCGGCAGCTTCTGTCCATCCGTGTTTGCAAAATGCCTGACAAGACCCAGTATAAGGAACGGCTGGAGACACTGGATGTCACTGGCGCCGAGCTGGAGTTGAATTTTGACTACGGTGACCCGGAGATTATTCAGGTACACTCGGACATGGTCAAGGGGTTTGATAACCGTCGAGCCGGCGGAGTGCAAGGTTGAGGTCCGGTATCAAGGTTTGGCCACCGAATTCTCGGTGGACATCCTGCCGCAGACGCTCCTTGGCATCATGATTACACAGATGCCCGAGAAGACCGACTATGCGCCTGGTGAGAGCTTCGATGCCAAGGGGATGATTGTCTCCGGATTCTATGACAGTGGTATGATCGAACCGATCCGCTCTTACGCCATCAGTCCGGACCGGCCCTTGCAGGAGGGCGATGTGGCCATCCTCATCTCCAGCGTTGATAAGACGGCTGTGGTCCCCATCAAGGTGGGGGAGATGTTCCGGCCTAAGCCGGCAGAACCGCAGCCCTGGAGACAGTCAGCCAGACCCCTAACCCGACTGTTCCTCCGGCAGAACCGCTCGCAGCAGATCCGCCCTCGGGGCTCTCTGAGACGCCGTCTGGGTTCAATGACCTGTTCAGCTCTTCCAACAGCTTGTTTGGCGGTGCCCGGGATAAAGTCCTGCATCCACGCCTGGTTTTGGGTTCATGCCGCCTGAAGAGGAAACGCCCCTGTTTGGTGTAACCAGTAGCAACATGAACAAAAAGCCGGAGGCGGAACATGAACCGGAAGAGAAAAAGAAGAGCGGTTTCTGGGGGCGGAAGCTGTTTGGCCCCAATACATCCAAGTTCCGCGGCAAGGAATAATTTTAAGCCCAATGGCAGACCCGATTTTCGGGTCTGCTTTTCTTCATACGAAACTGTTTCGCCTGTCCAAAATTGGATAGAGCGCATCTGCATATATTAACGGTAGAACTCCAATATGGGAATGAAAATATCCAAGGCAAATATGAAAAAGAAGGAGAATACATATGTATTTATTTGTTCATGAAGCAAAATACCACGGCTATGAGCGGGTAGGCGTTGAAAAGTACGCCTACTGCACATGCGGAGCCAAATTCGCACCAACAAAAGTCGACGAACAGGGAAATCCAGACTCTGACTCTACAACCTGCTGCCCCAAATGTGGGGCAAAATTCGGCAACCGGCAGACCCTGTATCTGCGGAACAAGGACGGCCAGATCACATTAACCACATCCAGCAAGGACAAGAACCCTATGCATGAAGTACTGGTAGAGGGTGACATGGTCAAACTAATGAAGGAAGCACCAAAGGAAGATCTGTCAGAGTATATCTTGAAAGGGAAACCAATCGAGGTCACCCGTTATGCCTTGACTTTCGACACAGCGCATGGTCTGCGGCCTGTTCAACTGGAGATCGATGGCCGGGAGGTCAACCTAACCGTCACAAACATTGGCAAGGCATGTTCTGGGCTGAGTGCCACCTCTATGAATTTTCCGAAAAATGCCGACCGATTCAAGGAGGAAATGACCTGGATCCAAATTGCAATGTCCCACACATCTTCACTGGCTGAGGCGGCCAAGGGCCTGCTGAGGTATCCAGTGTTGGACTCTCTCTACGAAGAGAAAACTCGAAAACTGTGGAATTTTGCTGCATCTGGGTTTTGGGCAGCCTTGGAGGACGGCTATCTGCAGGCAGGGAGGAGTCTGAAAAAGGCGTTCCCACTGCCCAGGCAGGCCCTGGATCTGGTATTCCGAGGGAAGATCCGGTTTGGGCATGCCTATAAGGTCGTTGAAAAGCTCGGAGATAACCTTGGCGTTGAGATGCTCAAATTGGCAGTCGAGATTCTGGGTGATTCGACCAATGATGTCCATGAACTGGCACTGTTTCTGGCCGAGCGCAATACGGTCGAACGGAAGCGTCTCAAGATCTACCTCACTGAGGAGGTTTGCATCTACCAGGGTATCGAAGAGCCGAAAGCGGCCTGGCACCTGCTGAGGGACTACATCAATATGTCTGAGGATATGGATGTCCCATACAACCTGTTGCCCCAAGTCCCTGAAGCTGCGCCACGACCTGGCGGCCCGCAATCACAAGCTGGTTCTGGAAGAAATCGAGCGGAAAAAGTTTAAGGAGAAAGCGTCTGCGGAAAACTACGCCTGCCTGGAATGGACCTCCAAGGACGGCAAATGGGCCGTGCTGGTACCCAAGGACGCCGGCGACCTTGTTAAGGAAGGCGCTGAACTCAGCCATTGTGTGGGCAGCTACGCAAAATATGTCATTGATGGCAGCATGCGTATCTGCTTCCTGCGGAAAGCCGAAAGCCCTGATAAATCGTTGCTGACGCTCACCGTAAATCAGGATGATTGTTGCACAACTTACCTAGGCTTCGACAACCGCGATGCAGCCGCAGAAGAGGTCTTTGCTTTGCGCGAGTGGACCAAGGCCCGCCTGACCCTCTGGGAAAATTGAATGTGAACTACCACACGACTAAAGTCGCGGGCTTCGGGAGGCGGGAGGGACGAATGTCCCGACCGGCTCCCTCTATTTTCCTGTTTAACCGGTCTTATAGGACGATGCCGACCGTCCATGCCGTAGTAGTACAGGCTAACCCCGGTGTCCCTACCCGGTTTTGTGGATAGCTCTCTATTGTTTGATGGGGGCTACGCTATCGGCAGCGGCACCAGCAAGTCATAGAGCATGCCGAGCCCCTTCTCCAGGATATTTTCGGCTGCGTTGGGATCCCGCAGGATCACCTCTCCGCAGTGCGGACAAACCCACACACGGTCGCTCAGCTGCAGCTCGCGGTTTATATATCCGCAGTGGTTGCATGTCTTGCTGGAGGGGAACCACCTGTCGACCACGACAAAGTATTTGCCCTGCCTCTCCAGTTTGTACTGGAGGAACACCCTGAACATGCCGAAGCCATTGTCCATGGTGGACTTCCCCAGGTTGAGCGACCGGGACATCGCCTCAGATCAATATCTTCCACGCACACTGCGTCGTAGGAATTGGCTATCTTCCTACTCAGCTTGTGGCAAAAGTCCTTGCGCTGATTGGCGATCTTCCGGTGGAGTTTGTCGACCTTAATTTTTTGCTTGGCGTAGTTGTTGGAGCCCTTTGTCATTTTGGACAGCCGGCGTTGCTCGCGGGCCAGCTTTGCCTCCATAGTCCGGTAGAAATGCGGGACCCCGGCGTTTGCCATCGCTGTCCACATAGAAATCAGGGCTGCTGTAGTCCAACCCGATGGCCCGGCCCTTGTTGGGCATCGGTATATAGGGTGTCGGCTCCTGCTCATAGGCAAAGAGCACGGAGACAAAACTGCCCGGAGTTGTTCATGGAGACGGTGGCGCTCTTGATCACCCAGTCCTCGGCGGCACCCGGTGGATGACGGCATCCACCAGGCCAGCTTGGGCAACTTGACCTTGCCGCGGACTGTGCCCTTCTTTCAGGAGGGATGACCTTGATATTGCCATTGGTCCAGTTTGTGGTATAGGACTGCTTGCTATCCTTGCGGGACTTGAATCGCGGATGCTTGGCCCGGCCCTCAAAGAAATTCTTGTATCCGGCAGCAACATGGTAGACTGCGTTTGTCAGAGCGAACTTGTCCACTTCCTTGAGATGGGGCGTCCTCTTTCATCACACGATTAACATGGTTGTTGAGATCCATCTTGGACATAGAGCCCATCTTGGCTGCATACAGGCCTCTTGAAGTTCGATGGCCGCGTTGAATACCTTCCGGACACAGCCAAAGGTCTGGAGGAGCTGAGTCATCTGCTCCGGAGGGGTGGATACGGTACTTTATAGCTCTGTTCACGGTGGGCATGATCACCCCTCCTTTCGCTCTACATATATATTATATGCGTATGTCACTTACAATATTTGGGCTTGTGACTTTCTCCGGAGAAAGTCATGTGGTAGGAGAGGCGTCCCATCAAGCCTTTTGGTTGCTGAGGCAAACAATCCACCTGCAGATGGACATGGTCGGGTATGCCCTCCATTGTAAAAGTCAAGTAGGAGTGCGCCTAACTCACGACTGAAGTCACGAGAATGCGGCGCGCCCAACTTTCAATGCCAGGCAAAAATGCCCCTGTCTTCTTTGGGATGGGGGCATCGCTTTCTCTGTCCCACATGACGGTGCGTCTTTGTTAAGAAAGAAATGTGGCTGAACTGGGTTTTGTTTGCCGGAACTGGGGCCTGTGCCGGCTCCCGATGCAGCTTCCCCTCGGGAAGCTGGGTGGGGAGCCTATGTGTGGTTCGTGAGGGTCCTCTTTTGTCGGGCCGGCAAGCTGGCTGTTGATGACAACAATTTGCTTCCATCGTGCTGACCGTCGCACCGTTTGAACAAGCGGGCTGCGCCAGAATGGGATTCGCAAAATCTGCATAGGATAGTCCAGATACCCAATTCTGGCGCAATCTAAACTTTGAGGAGCAAAATTCAAGGAAGGAGCGTGAGCGATGAGCAAACGCAATCCGAAGTCCGGAAAGCAGAACTCTGGGAAACAGTCTTCCCGCGGCAGTCCGAAAATGAAGTATGGTGACCGCAAGAAAAAGCTGAACAAGGGCGATTGCCGCTATTTCAATATGGGGCAGTGTTCTTTTCATGGAAAGTGCTTTGACTGCAAGGAGTACTTGCACCAAGCCAGCTACCGTCGCAAGTCTAAGCGCGGCGAGAACTGGCGGCATATCATGTGACACAAACAAGAGAGGATAACAAAATTTCAGGAGGTAGTATTATGTCGATGAACATCTATCCCTTTCAGGAACCCGCGGCCTTTGCACTTTGTGGTGAGGCTGCCAAGCTCATCTGGGAACAGGTTCGGACGAAGCCGACGAGTTCACCACTGATGGTCTCAGTGATTTGTGGTGCAATCTGTTCGACGCCTGCTGGTCCAACAGCTTCTCTGGCGAGATCGAGTCTCTGTTTCCGGAACTGACAAGGAATCCCATGGAGCAGAGTTTCGATGACGAGAAACTCGCTATCATCCCCTGCGACAGGGAACCCGAACTCTTTGAGGCGGCTTATGCCAACAAAGAGAGCTTCTGGAGGAATTCAAGGAGAAAACTGGCGAATGCCGGTATTGAGATGCCGGAAAACTTCGACTGGTGGCGCTATATCGTCAAGGTTTCTGGCACCGATTTTAGTTGATAGGAGGGAAATAAAATGTTGAAGAATAACTATCCGTACGCCGTCATTGTCCGCTAC